>JAFECZ010000889.1 GCA_018241905.1 Pseudomonadota bacterium | reverse complement strand
AGGAAGAGCGCGTGCTGCGCGCCGACCAGATCGTGGTGGACGAAGGCATTGCCCGTCCCACGCTCATCGGCCGCCCGGCCATCATCGCCCAGCGCATCCAGAAGTTCGGCCTGCGCCTGAAGGAGGAGCTGGACTACGACGTGGTCAACACCGACTTCGACCACCGCTACCGCGACTTCTGGCAGACCTACCACCGCATGACCGAGCGCAAGGGCATCACGGTGCAGGTGGCCAAGATCGAGATGCGCCGCCGCCTGACGCTGATCGGCGCCATGCTGCTGCACAAGGGCGACGTGGACGGCCTGATCTGCGGCACCTGGGGCACCACGGCGCTGCACCTGCGCTATATCGACCAGGTGATCGGCAAGCGCCCGGGCGGCTGCGCCAGCACGCCGCAGGACGTGCCGATCTACGCCTGCATGAACGGCCTGCTGCTGCCCGACCGCCAGGTCTTCCTGGTCGACACCCATGTCAACTACGACCCGACCGCCGCCGAGCTGGCCGAGATCACCACCATGGCGGCCGAGGAAATGATGCGCTTCGGCATCAAGCCCAAGGCGGCACTGCTGTCGCACTCCAACTTCGGCACCAGCGAGAACCCCAGCGCCGTCAAGATGCGCCAGGTGCTGGCGCTGCTGCGCGAGCAGGCCCCGTGGCTGGAGGTGGACGGCGAAATGCACGGCGACGTCGCCCTCGACGGCAAGCAGCGCACCGAAATCATGCCGCACAGCGCGTTGGCCGGCGACGCCAACCTGCTGGTGTTCCCGAACATCGACGCAGCAAACATTTCTTACAACCTGCTCAAGACGGCGGCGGGCGGCAATATCGCCATCGGCCCCGTCCTGCTTGGCGCAGCCAAGCCGGTGCACGTTTTGACGGCCAGCGCCACGGTCCGTCGAATCGTCAACATGACGGCCCTCACGGTCGCGGACGCAAACGCCGACCGCTAAGGCCCGAGGCCTAAGCGTCCACCAACTTCGCTTGGTGGACGCAACCTGAGTACCTGCTCAACATTTGGGCAGGCGCTTGCTATTTGCGCGCGTCTGGTGCACACTGGCGGGCTTGAATTCGAGGGTAAACCCCAAGGCCTGGAACAGTGTCCAGGCTCGGTTTTCCGGGTTTATCCACCGAATCGGCTCATTGGCCCACCCGCTCTTTTAGTTCGCGTTGTCCCATCGTGGCGTTCGCCTTCCTCAGGTCAGTTGTTTCAAGACTAGC
>JAFECZ010000888.1 GCA_018241905.1 Pseudomonadota bacterium | reverse complement strand
CTCGCGCATGCTCTTGAGCACCATGTTCATGAACATGGCCTCGAACTGGCGGGAGACCTGCTTCATGCCCTCCTCGGGCGTGTTGCGGGCGGTGCGCCGAAGCGCATCGACGCCCTGCACGTCCAGGGCAAAGCGCCCGTCCAGTGCGCCGCTGCGCACCGCCCCGTCGGCGCCGCTCCAGGCGTTGGCTGCGGAAAGTGCCATGCCGCGCTTTCCTTCTAGATGATCTCGAGCTCGGCGCGCAGCGCGCCGGCCAACTTCATGGCCTGCAGGATGGACACCAAGTCCTGCGGGTTGGCGCCCAGCGCGTTCAAGCCCTTGACCACATCGGCCAGCGAGGCGCCGCCCTTGATCACCTGCAGCGTGCCGCTGCCCTGGTTGAGCGAGATCTGCGATGTGGGCACCGCCACCGTGGTGCCGTTGGAGAACGGCGCCGGCTGGCTGATCACCGGCTGGGTGTCGATCACCACCGACAGGCTGCCGTGCGCCACGGCGCAGTCGCTCACGCGCACGGCCTGGTTCATCACCACCGAGCCGGTGCGGGCGTTGATCACCACGCGCGCCGCGGCCTGCGCGGGCGTGACTTCCAGGCTTTCCAGGCGGGCCAGGAAGGACACACGCTCCGCCGGCGAATCGGGTGCGCGCACGCGGACCACGCGGGCGTCCATGGCGTCGGCGGTGCCTGTGCCGAAATTGCGATTGATGGCCTCGGCCGCGCGCTGCGCCGTGCCGAAGTCGGAGCGGTTGAGCTCCAGCGTGAGGGCGCCGTCGCCGCCCACCGGGGCTTCCACCGCGCGCTCGACCAGCGCGCCGTTGGGAATGCGGCCCGAGCTGAGCTGGTTGACCTGCACCTTGCTGCCGTTGGCCGAGGCGCCGGCACCGCCCACCACCATGTTGCCCTGGGCGATGGCATACACCTGGCCGTCGACACCCTTGAGCGGCGTCATCAGCAGCGTGCCGCCGCGCAGGCTCTTGGCATTGCCCATGGACGACACCGTGACGTCGATGCTCTGCCCCGGCCGCACGAAAGGCGGCAAGGTGGCCGTGACCATGACGGCGGCCACGTTCTTGAGCTGCATGTTCTTGCCCTCGGGCATGGTGATGCCCAGCTGCGCCAGCATGTTGGCCAGGCTCTGCGTGGTGAAGGGCGTCTGCATGGTCTGGTCGCCAGTGCCGTCCAGGCCCACCATCAGGCCGTAGCCGATGATCGGGTTGTCG
>JAFECZ010000887.1 GCA_018241905.1 Pseudomonadota bacterium | reverse complement strand
ACCTGCAGCGGCTCGCCGGCTCAGCGAGTTGAACCCCGCAGGTTACAAGACGCTCGAGGCTCTGGGGGTGGCCGTCATCGATGCGCAAACTGATGCGCAGGTTGCCCCTCTCGGCAAGTTCTTCCGAGACTTGGGCAAGACGGTCTTCGCCGTGTTCGACAAGCAGGAACCTGCCGCTTCCGCCGCTATCAAGGCCGCCGTACATCACGCGTTTGAATCCGCCGAGAAGGGATTCGAGAACGTCGTGCTGCACCACACCGCGGAGGCAGCCCTTCGTCGATACGCACTCAGCCTCGTCGCGGAGAACGCGTGGCCGAACCATCTGATCGCCAAGACTCCGAACGCCGCCCATACCGTGGAGCAGATTCGGGACGCACTGCGGCAGTTCTTTGGCTGGGCGAAGGGAAGCGGCGATGCCGGGGACTTGCTGGGATGCTGCACCGAGGCGGAGATGCCGCAGTATGTCCGAGACACGCTGCGGGTGATACACATCACCGTCGAACCTCCAGTGTTGCCGCCGCTGCCGCACTTGCCTCCAGTGTTCGCACCGTTCGACGACGACGACGAGTTATGACCGTCGAACAAGACTGGACTCCCCAGAAGAAGGCCTTTCTGGAAAGCACAAGGCATGTGCTCGCCATGGGCGGTCCAGGCTCCGGTAAGACTCACGTCGCCCTAGTCAAAGCCCGAGACGAGATTCGATCAGCAAAGCTCCTGCCGGGCCAGCGCATCCTGTTTCTCAGCTTCGCAAGGCCCACAGTGGCGCGCGTCCTTGAGAAAGCCAAGGAACTCATCACGCCGGACGATCTGAAGCTCCTGGATGTCAACACTTATCACGGCTTCGCATGGAGCGTTCTGCGAAGTCATGGCTACCTACTCAACCACGGAAAGCCGCTCCAGCTCCTGCCGCCTCCCGAGGGCGCCGCGCGATTGGCTCACTTTGCCAAGGAGCAGCATCACCAGGAGAAGCTGCGCCTTTTCCACGAGGAGGGGCTGCTCCATTTCGACCTCTTCGCACAACTGACCGCTGAACTGCTGCGCCGCAGCCGACGGCTGGCCGGTATCTACACAGCGACCTATCCGATACTCGTCGTGGACGAGTTCCAAGATACGAACGCCGACGAATGGGCGATGGTCCGCGAGCTTGGACACGGCTGCAGGATCATTGCCTTGGCCGACCCCGACCAGCGCATTTACGAATTCCGCGGCGCCGATCCTCAGC
>JAFECZ010000886.1 GCA_018241905.1 Pseudomonadota bacterium | reverse complement strand
GGTGCTCGACGAGGCCGACCGCATGCTCGACATCGGCTTCTTGCCGGACCTGCAGCGCATCCTCTCGTACCTGCCAAAACAGCGCACCACGCTGCTGTTCTCGGCCACCTTCAGCGACGAGATCCGCGAGCTGGCCGGCGGCCTGCTGCGCAACCCGCAGAGCGTGCAGGTCACGCCGCGCAACACCACCGTCCAGCGCATCACCCAGGTGATCCACCCGGTAGGCCGCGGCAAGAAGAAGGCCCTGCTCGCGCACATCATCAACCAGAACGACTGGAGCCAGGTGCTGGTGTTCAACCGCACCAAGTTCGGCGCCAACAACGTGGCCGAGTTCCTGGAAAAGAACGGCATCACGGCCATGGCGCTGCACGGCAACAAGAGCCAGAGCGCCCGCACCCAGGCGCTGGCTGGCTTCAAGAGCGGCGAAATCCGCGCGCTGGTGGCCACCGACATCGCGGCCCGCGGCATCGACATCGACGAGCTGCCGCACGTGGTGAACTACGAGATTCCCAACGTTTCGGAAGACTACGTGCACCGCATCGGCCGCACCGGCCGCGCCGGCCGCGAAGGCCAGGCGGTGAGCATGGTGTGCCTGGACGAAGAAGGCTTCATGCAGGAAATCGAGCGCTTCACCAAGCAGACGATTCCGGTGCAGGTCATCGAAGGCTACGGTCCCGAGGAAGGCGAGCGCGCCGAGCCCATCGCCATGGGGCGCCAGACCATCTGGGGCGGCGCCGGCCGTCCGCCCAGCCGCGAAGTGATGCAGGCCGCGGCCAAGGCCGCGCGCCAGGAAATGATGCAGCGCATCCGCGACAACAAGGCGACCCAGGGCGCCGGTAGCCGCGGTGGCAATGGCGGCGGTTCGCGCGGCGCCAACGGTGCCAAGCCCAGCGGCGAAGCACGCGACGGTGCCAACGGCAATGGCGGCAACGGCAGCCGACGCCGCCGCCGCGGCGGTGGTGGCAGCGGCCAGGGCGCTGCCCGCGCACCGCAGCCGCACGGCACGCACCACGGCCAACAGCACGTCAGCCACACGCATGAAGAGCGCCAGCCGCGCCATCACGGCAACAGCCACAGCCCGACCCAGGCCGATGCCGTGGCGCATCGCCGCGCCGAATCGGGCGGCGGCTTTGGCGCCGGCCAGCCGGATCCGCTGCGCACCAGCGTCGACAGCATGGGCGGCCGCGGTCGCCGTGGTGGTGGCGGTGGTGGTGGCGGCGGCAAC
>JAFECZ010000885.1 GCA_018241905.1 Pseudomonadota bacterium | reverse complement strand
AGACGGTGGATTCAGCCATTGCACTTCCTCTTTCGACTATTGCTGAGCGCGATTCTGCTTGAAAGCGGACAGCCATCCTTCATCTGGATTCCGTACACTTCCGCCCTCATTTCCCTGTCCGGAGCATCGCCGCCATGAAATTCCGCTTTCCCATCGTCATCATCGACGAGGACTACCGCTCCGAGAACACCTCGGGGCTGGGTATCCGCGCCCTGGCCCAGGCCATCGAGGCCGAGGGCTTCGAGGTGCTGGGAGCCACCAGCTACGGCGACCTGAGCCAGTTCGCACAGCAGCAAAGCCGCGCCAGCGCCTTCATCCTGTCGATCGACGACGAGGAGTTCAGCGTCGGCCCCGACCTCGACCCGGCCGTGCTGAGCCTGCGCACCTTCATCGAGGAGGTGCGCCGCAAGAACGCCGACGTGCCCATCTACATCTACGGCGAGACCAAGACCAGCCGGCACCTGCCCAACGACATCCTGCGCGAGCTACACGGCTTCATCCACATGTTCGAGGACACGCCCGAGTTCGTGGCGCGCCACATCATCCGCGAGGCCAAGAGCTACCTGGAAAGCGTGCAGCCGCCGTTCTTCAAGGCGCTGATCGACTACGCGGAAGACGGCTCGTACTCGTGGCACTGCCCGGGCCACTCCGGCGGCGTGGCTTTCCTCAAGAGCCCGGTAGGCCAGATGTTCCATCAGTTCTTCGGCGAGAACATGCTGCGCGCCGACGTGTGCAACGCGGTGGAAGAGCTCGGCCAGCTGCTGGACCACACCGGCCCGGTGGCGGCCAGCGAGCGCAACGCGGCGCGCATCTTCAATGCCGACCACTGCTTCTTCGTGACCAACGGCACCAGCACCAGCAACAAGATGGTGTGGCACCACACGGTGGCGCCCGACGACGTGGTGGTGGTCGACCGCAACTGCCACAAGTCCATCCTGCACGCGATCATCATGACCGGCGCCATCCCGGTGTTCATGAAGCCCACGCGCAACCACTTCGGCATCATCGGCCCGATTCCCAAGAGCGAGTTCGAGCAAAGCGCCATCAAGGCCAAGATCCGCGCCAACCCGCTGCTCTCGCACGTGGACGCCGACAAGGTCAAGCCGCGGGTGATGACCATCACCCAGTCCACCTACGACGGCGTGCTCTACAACACCGAGACGATCAAGGGCATGCTCGACGGCTACGTGGACACGCTGCACTTCGACGAGGCCTGGCTGCCCCA
>JAFECZ010000884.1 GCA_018241905.1 Pseudomonadota bacterium | reverse complement strand
GTTCCTGCCGCTGGCCATCCAGATGGGCGTGGGCCCGGTGCAGTTCGGCATGATGCTGCTGCTCAACTGCGCGCTGGGCCTGGTGCACCCGCCGGTGGGCACGGTGCAGTTCATCGGCTGCGCCATCGGCAAGATATCGATCGGCGAAGCCACCAAGACAGCGTGGCCGTACTACCTGGCCATCTTCGTGGCGATCACGCTGGTGACCTACGTGCCGTCGTTCTCGACCTGGCTGCCCTCGCTCATCACCGGGCACGTTGTGCTGTAGAAAATGATGCCTCCACGCTCATCGCTTCGCGTATCGCTGCCCCCCGAGGGGGCGCGTCAGCGGCTACGGGCGGCCGTGCGCCACTGACATGTTCGCGGTCTACGTCTCCAACGCCGAGAGCGGCGACATCCGGGTCTATCACCTGGACCCGGCGCGGCGCACGCTCACGCAGGTACAAGCTGTGGAGCCGGGCGGCGAGCTGATGCCGATGGCACTGACGCCGGAGCGCGACCGGCTCTACGCCGCGCGCCGCTCCGAGCCGCGCGAGGTGCTGAGTTTCGCGGTGGATGCGGCCAGCGGCCAGCTGCGCCAGATCGGCAATGCGCCGCTGCCGCACAGCATGGCCTACATCCAGCCGGACCGCAGCGGCCGCTTCCTGTTCAGCGCTTCCTTCGGCGGCAACCTGGTGGCGGTCAACGGCATCGGCGCGGACGGCGTGGCCCTCGGTCCGCTGCAGCAACTGCCCACCGCGGTGAACGCGCATGCCATCGCCGCCGACCCGTCCAACCGCTTCGCCTTCTCGACCTGCATGGGCGGCGGCGTGGTGATGCAGTGGCGCTTCGATGCGGCGTCCGGCCGGCTCAGCCCCAACGACCCGCCCACCTTCGCGCCGCGGCCGACGGCCAGCCCGCGCCACTTCGTGTTCAGCAAGGATGGGCGCCTGGTCTATCTGCTCAACGAGCTGGATGCCGCCGTGGATGTGCTCGCATTCGATGCCGCCACGGGCACCTTGAGCAGGCTGCAGACCGTCGATTCGCTGCCGCCCGGCTTCTCGGGCGAGCCCTGGGCGTCCGACCTGCACCTCACGCCCGACGGACGCTTTCTCTACACAAGCGAGCGCCGCTCCAGCACGCTGGCTGCGTTTTGCGTCGATGCGCAAAGCGGCCTGCTTTCGCTCGTCGGCCACACGCCGACCGAAGCGCAGCCGCGCGGCTTCAACATCACGCCCGACGGGCGCTT
>JAFECZ010000883.1 GCA_018241905.1 Pseudomonadota bacterium | reverse complement strand
ATCATGGACGAGATCTTCGTGGGCTTTCGCCTCGCACCGCGCGGCGCGCAGGAGTACTTCGGCGTGCAGGCGGACATGGTCACCTACGGCAAGACGCTGGGCGGCGGCCTGCCAGTCGGCGTGGTGTGCGGACGCGCGGCGCTGATGAAGCGCTACCGCGAAGAACGCCCGGCGGACATCTGCTTTGCGCGCGGCACCTTCAATGCGCACCCCTACGTGATGGGTGCGATGAACGCCTTCCTGCGGCGCATCGAGACACCCGGCGTGAAGGCCCTGTACGAAGGCCTGGACGAACGCTGGAACGCCCGCGCAGCACTGATGAACCGGAAGATGCAGGACGCCGGCCTGCCGGTGCGGGTAGCCAACATCTCCTCGATCTGGACGGTGATGTACACCGCGCCCTCGCGCTACAACTGGCTGCTGCAGTACTACCTGCGCGCCCAGGGCCTGGCCCTGAGCTGGGTGGGCACGGGGCGCCTGATCTTCAGCCTGAACTACGGCAATGCCGACTTCGAGGCCGTGTGCGATCGCTTCGTGGCTGCGGCCCGCACGATGCAGGCCGACGGCTGGTGGTGGCAGGACGACGCGCTGAGCAACAAGGCGATCAAGCGCGGCATCCTGCGCGAGATGGTCGCGCAACGTTGGAGCAGATAGTCAGGCGTGCTTGCGATCGGCCCCGTGCGTGGGGTCGATCAGTTCGCCGCGCAAGAGATGAAGCGGCGCGCGGTAGTACAGCTTGATGTCGTGAAAGGGGTCGGTCAGGATCTTGGTCATCCACACCAGGCCGGTCTTCACGTCCTGCAGCAGGAACAGGTGAAAGGTGCGAAACAGCAGGCCCGCCGCGCCCAGGATCAGCCAGGCCAGGCCAACCTGCCGCACGTAGCCTTCGAAGCCCGTGGTGGGGTTCATCAGGCCGAACAGCGTGCGGTCCCACCACAGCGCCACCGGCACCGCGGCCCACAGCGCCATCAGCACCACCTTGCGGCGCAGGTTGTAGCCCACCTTGATGTCTTCCTTGTGCTCGTGCGTGGCCTGGTTCACATGGTCGTAGCCCTTGGGCTCGAAGAAGAAGTGGCCGGCCTGGCGGCTGACCATCGAGACGCACCAGCCCAGCAGCGCCGCCGCCACGGGGTCGACGAACAGCAGCGCATAGGCGATGACGAAGCTGACCGCGCTCACCAGGTGCAGCGACTGGTTGATGCGGCTGTGGTGGTAGTAGCGGTGGTCGTCC
>JAFECZ010000882.1 GCA_018241905.1 Pseudomonadota bacterium | reverse complement strand
CACGATCTGCTCGCCGTTCTCGCCCTTGAGGCCTTCCAGCGTTTCCGCAATCGACTTGGGCTGCCCGGGCAGGTTGATGATCAGGCTCTGGCCGCGGATCACCGCCACCTGGCGCGAGAGGATGGCCGTGGGCACGAAATGCAGGCTCACCTGGCGCATCTGCTCGCCGAAGCCGGGCATCTCCTTGTCGGCCACCGCCAGCGTGGCTTCGGGCGTGACGTCGCGCGCGGCCGGGCCGGTGCCGCCGGTGGTGAGCACCAGCGAGCAGCCGGCGTCGACCAGCTCGACCAGGGCCTTGCTGATCTGCTCCTTCTCGTCCGGAATCAGCCGCGACTCGAAATGCAGCGGGTTCTTCAGCGCGCGGCCGAGCCAGTCGCGCAGTGCGGGCAGGCCCTTGTCTTCGTACACGCCGGTGGAGGCGCGGTCGCTGATGGAGACGATGCCGATGCGTACGGGGTCGTAGTTCATTGCTCTCGGTTTCTTGTTGATCAGGCGTCTTGCTCGCGCGCCTGTTCGGCCGCTTCGGCAGCAAGGTCGTCGCCGCCGTGGGCGGCCAGCTGGGCGCGCACGATCTGGAAGATCTCGCGGTAGGCGCGGCCCTGGCGAGGCGCCTCGCCGGGCGGGCCGGCCTTGAGGTCCTTGCGGGCCTGGCGCACCAGGGCGCGCAGCTGCTGGGCGTCGGTGGCCGGGTGCGTCTCGATCCAGCCGCCCAGCGCGTCGTCGTCGACGATCAGGCGGTCGCGCCACAGCTCGGCCTCGTGCAGGGCGAGCGTGGCTTCGGCGCTGGGGCGGTCTTGTTCCGCGAGCGCGGTGCGGATGGCGTCCAGCGTTTCGGGCTCTTGCAGGCGCATCTGCTTGCCGATGAACTGCATCTGGCGGCGCTTGCCCTCGAAGTTGGTGATGCGCTTGGCTTCGACGATGGCTTCTCGCAGCTTCTCGGTGATCGGCAACTCGTTGAAGGCGCCGGCGCGCAGCTTGAGCAGCGCTTCGCCGAGCGCCTGCAGCTCGGCACTCTCGCGCTTGAGGTCGGTCTTGCTGACATCGGTGCCCTTGAGCTCGCGCTTGAGCTCCTGGTCGAGTTCGCTGCCTTCGGCCACGAAGTGGCCGCGCACGAAGTAGCCTTTTTTGGGTTTGCGGGGCATGGCGGTCTTGATTTCCTGAAAGGGCCCGCTCCGGCGCCGCGCGGTCGGCGCGGCCGGGTGGGCGCAAGTATCATTGGCCTCCACATGTCA
>JAFECZ010000881.1 GCA_018241905.1 Pseudomonadota bacterium | reverse complement strand
CGCGCCTCGGAGTCGATGACGGGGCCCACGTCCGTTTGCAGCAAGGCCGGATTGCCGACGCTGGCCTCGCTCATCGCACCGCGCAGCATGTGCAGCAGGCGCTCGGCCACATCGTCCTGCACGCACAGCACCCGCAGCGCCGAGCAACGCTGGCCGGCGCTGTCGAAGGCCGACGCCATCACATCCGCGACCACCTGTTCGACCAGCGCCGACGAGTCCACGATCATCGCGTTCTGGCCACCCGTCTCCGCGACGAGCGGCACCGGCGCGCCCGTCGGGCCGAGCCGGCCGGCCATGGCCCGCTGGAGAAGGCGCGCCACCTCGGTCGAGCCGGTGAACATGACGCCCTGCACGCGCGCATCGGCCACCAGCCGCGCGCCGACGACGGCGCCGCGTCCGGGCAGCAGTTGCAGCGCGGCCAGCGGGACGCCCGCCTCGTGCAGCAGCCGGATGGCTTCGGCGGCAATGAGCGAGGTCTGCTCGGCCGGCTTGGCCAGCACCGTGTTGCCGGCGGCCAGCGCCGCGCAGACCTGCCCGACGAAGATGGCCAGCGGGAAGTTCCACGGGCGGATGCACAGCACCGGGCCGAGCGGCCGGTGCGTGCTGCCGTTGCCGAAGTCGGCGCGTGCCTGTGCGGCGTAGAAGCGCAGGAAGTCGATGGCCTCGCGCACTTCGGCAATGCCGTTGGAACAGGTCTTGCCGGCTTCGCGCGCCAGCAGGCCAAGCAGGTGCGGCAGGCGCGCTTGCAGGGCGTCCGCAGCGCGCTCGAGGGCGGCCGCGCGTTGTTCGGCGGGCGTGTCGGCCCACGCGGGCGCAAACCGGGTTGCGGCTTGCAGGGCGCTGTCGATCTCGGCCTCGCTCGCTTCGCGCACCTGGCCGACGACGTCGCGATGGTCTGCCGGGTTGAGCACCGGCGTCCACGTCGTCTCGCCGCTCGTCATGGGCTCGGCCAGCATGGCTTGCGCAGTCCACTCGGCCGGCGCCTCCTGCACGAACAATTGCTGCAGGGCCTTGAGCGTGTCCTCGTTGGACAGGTCCAGTCCTGCCGAATTGCGGCGGGCGCCGCCGTAGAGATCGGACGGGCTCGGAATGGAAGGATGCGGCAGGCCCAGCGAGCCCTCCTCGGTCGCCATGCGCTCCACCGCGGCAACCGGATCCTCCACCAGCGATTCGAGCGGAATGGACGGGTCGGCGAGGCGCTTGACGAAGGAGGGGTTGGCGCCGTTTTCCAGCA
>JAFECZ010000880.1 GCA_018241905.1 Pseudomonadota bacterium | reverse complement strand
AGAGTCCTCCTTAGCGCCATCCTCCTCGCGGCCCTGGGAGCCACGAGCACCGTGCAGGCCCAGAGCAGCCTGCGCCAGAAGAGTGCGGCCCCCGCGCCGCGCGGCATCACCGACATCATGCGCGCCGGTCCGCAGGCGAGCGAGCCGCCCGCGGCCGCAGCGCCGCTGCCCACGCCCGCGCCCACCACTACGCCCAGCGGCCAGCGGGTCGCCGAGTACATCGTGGCCCTGGTCAACTCGGAGCCGGTGACCAACACCGAGGTGCTGTCGCGGGTGCAGCGCGCCCTGCGCCAGGGCGGCCCGGAGGTCGAGCGCGTGCCCCGCGCCGAGCTCAACCGCATGGCGCTGGAGCGCATCATCGTGGAGAAGGCGCAACTGCAGCAGGCCAAGGAGATCGGCATCAAGATCGACGACCTGGCGGTGGACCAGGCCGAAGAAGGCGTGGCACGCCAGAACCAGATGACGGTCGCGGACCTGGGTCGGCGCCTGGCCCAGGAAGGCATCTCACGCGATGCGTACCGCAACGAACTGCGCACCCAGATCACGCTGGCGCGCTTGCGCGAGCGCGAGGTCGAGCCCAAGGTGAAGGTGAGCGACCTGGAGGTCGATCAATTCCTGCGCGACCAGGGCAGCGCTGCCGCCAAGTCGCCGCCGAACGTCAACATCGCCCACGTGCTGGTTGCCGTACCCGACGGGGCATCGGACGCCAAGGTGGCCGAACTGGAGCAGAAGGCGCAGGGCATCGCCCAGCGCGCGCGTGGCGGCGAAGACTTCAACGCCCTGGCGCGCGACCTGTCGGATGCTCCCGACCGGCTCAACGGTGGTGCGCTGGGACTGCGCAGCGCCGAGCGGTATCCGCCCTTGTTCATCGAGGCGACCCAGAACCTCCAGGTTGGCGGAATCGCCGGCCCGGTGCGATCCGGCGCGGGCTTCCATGTGCTGAAGGTGCTCGCGAAGTCGCAGCCGGGTGAGGTGGGCGGCACCGTCACGCAGACCAAGGTGCGCCACATCCTCCTGCGCGTGGACGACAAGCGCAGCACGACCCAGGCGGCCAAGGAACTTGCCGAATTCAAGAAGCGCATCGACGCGGGCACCGCAACTTTTGCCGGCCTGGCGCGCGACAACTCGCAAGACGGCAGCGCCAAGGACGGCGGCGAGCTCGGCTGGTCGCGCCCGGGCATGTTCGTGCCAGAGTTCGAGGAAGCCATGGACCGCCTGCAGCCCGGACAGGTGAGCG
>JAFECZ010000087.1 GCA_018241905.1 Pseudomonadota bacterium | reverse complement strand
TGGCAGAGCGACTACATGGTCGACTTCAAGATGGCCTACAACCACTACTTCGCGCCGAAGAAGACCTGAAAGCGCCTCGGCCATGACACGCCGCCTGCGGAAGCCTTCCGGCGCGCTTGCGGATGGCTTGTCTTGTGCCTGAATCGGGCGCCCCGCGCGGGCGCCGAAGCTCCTCGAGCACCGCATGAACACAAAGCGAATCCTCCACTGGGCCGACCACCTGAGCACGTGGACCGGCAAGGCCTTTGCATGGCTCATCGTCGCCCTCATGGTGGTGGTGTGCGCCGAGGTGTTCAAGCGCTATGCGCTGAACGCGCCCACGGCCTGGATCTACGACGCCAACAACATGATGTACGGCACGCTGTTCATGATGTGCGGCGCCTACACGCTGGCACAGGCCGGGCATGTGCGCGGCGACTTCCTCTACGGCAGCATGAAGCCGCGCACCCAGGCCGCGCTGGACCTGCTGCTCTACATCCTGTTCTTCCTGCCGGGCATCGGCGCGCTGACCTGGGCGGGCTGGGATTACTTCCACGACTCCTACGCCATGCGCGAGCAGACATTCAATGCCACGCCGCTGCCGGTGTACCCGTTCAAGTTCGTGATTCCGGTGGCCGGCACCATCGTGATGCTGCAGGGGCTGGCCGAGATCCTGCGCTGCATCGTGTGCTTGCGCACCGGCGAATGGCCCGAGCGGCTGAAGGACGCCGAGGAGATGGACGTGGTCGAGCAGCAACTGGCCAGCAGCACCTACGTCGACGAGGGCGCCAAGCGCGACGTGATGGAGAACGCCAAGGCGGTGGACGAGGCGGCGCGGCAGCGGGGGCGTGCAGCATGAGCAACGCCGCCCTTGGCATGACCATGCTGGGCCTCATCGTGGTCGTGATCATGATGGGCTTTCCCACGGCCTTCACCCTCATGGGCCTGGGCATGGTGTTCGGCTTCTATGCCTTCTACGACCCGGGCAAGCCCTGGTTCGACAACCACGTGTTCGACCTGATGGTGCAGCGCACCTACGGGGCGATGACCAACGAGACGCTGCTGTCCATCCCGCTGTTCGTCCTGATGGGCTACGTGATGGAGCGCGGCGCGCTGGTGGACAAGATGTTCCACAGCGTGCAGCTGGCCTTCCGGCGCGTGCCCGGCTCGCTGGCGGTGGCCACGCTCATCATCTGCACCTTCTGGGGCATTGCCAGCGGCCTGGTGGGCGCGGTGGTGGTGCTGATGGGCGTGATCGCGATGCGGCCCATGCTCAACGCCGGCTACGACACGCGGCTGGCCGCGGGCGTCATCACGGCCGGCGGCACGCTGGGCATCCTGATCCCGCCTTCAGTGATGATCATCGTGTACGCCGCGGTGGCCGGGCAGTCGGTGGTCAAGCTCTATGCGGCGGCCATGTTCCCCGGCTTTTTCCTGGCGCTGCTGTACCTGTTCTACGTGATCGGCTGGGCCTTGCTCAAGCCCGAGGTGGCGCCGCGGCTGCCCATCGACCAGCAGCGCGCGCCGGTCTCGCCACGGGTGGCTCACATCGCGGCGCAGGCCGGCCCGCGCATGCTGCCGGCGCTCGTGCGCTCGGTGCTGCTGCCCCTGGGGGTGCTGCGCAGCGCCGGCAAGGAACTGCGGCTGGGCTGGCTCACGCTGGCGGGCTACCTCGTGAGCGCGCTCACGCCGGTGCTGCTGGCCGCGGCCACGCTGGGCTCGGTGTGGTGGTACGTGGTCATCTACTCGCAGCAGGACAGCAACCCCGCGTCGCCCGTGCCCGTGGCAACCGCGCCGGCCGAAACGCCCGCTGCCGCATCAGGCACCTCGCTGGCAGAACCGCCGTCCGAAGGCGGCACCCCGCAGGAGCCGCCCGCATCCGATTCGCTGCAAGAGCCACCTGGCGCACAGGAAGAATCCTCCTCGTCCGGCGGCCTGCAGGAGCCCCCGGGCGCCGAACCCGACCGGCCCGAGGCAACTGGCAGCGGCGGGCTGCAGCAGCTCGGCGAATCCGCGTCCGGCCCGCACGCCGAGCCGGTGCCGCCAGGCTTCTACACCGGTTTCTGGCTCACCTGCGCCTTCGTGCTGGCCCTGCTGGCCTGGTACTACTGGAAGCTGGACGCCGAGCAGTTCGAGATCCTTCGCATGCTGGTGTCTTCGGTGATGCCGCTGGGCATCCTCACGCTGGTGGTGCTGGGCGTGATCCTGTTCGGCATCACCACAGCCACCGAGTCGGCCGCGGTGGGCGCGGCGGGTGCCTTCCTCATGGCGTGGCAGGCCGGGACGCTGACCTGGCAGCGGGTGAAGGAGGCCGTGTTCCTCACCGCCAAGACCACCGCCATGGTGTGCTGGCTGTTCGTGGGGTCGGCGCTGTTCTCGGCGGTGTTCGCGCTCCTGGGCGGCCAGAGCCTGGTGGAGCAGTGGGTGATGGGCATGAACCTCTCGCCGCTGCAGTTCCTGCTGCTGTCGCAGGCCATCATCTTCGTGCTGGGCTGGCCGCTGGAATGGACGGAGATCATCGTGATCTTCATCCCCATCTTCCTGCCGCTGCTGGCGCACTTCCAGATCGATCCGCTGCTGTTCGGCGTGCTGGTGTTCGTGAACCTGCAGGCCGCCTTCCTCTCGCCGCCGGTGGCGATGTCGGCTTTCTACCTCAAGGGCGTTTCGCCCTCGCACGTGACAATCAACCAGATCTTCGCGGGGATGATGCCCTACATGCTCATCGTGATCCTGTGCATGGTGTTCATGTACATCTGGCCGGGGCTCACGCTGTGGCTGCCGCAGTACCTGTACGGTGGCTGACACAAGTTACAGGCGGCTCGTAGGCCGCGGCTGACAGCCGATATGGGGGCTCGTGCGTTGTGGATGCACATGACGCACCGAGCCCTGTTCCCCTCGCACCCCTCGCGCTTGCGGCACCTGGCCGCGCGCTGCCTGTCCGTGCTGCTGCTGGCCGCCACGGCGCTCACTGCCTTTGCGCAGGACGCCGACCCGCCCGGCCGCGTGGCCTACCTCAACTACAGGCAGGGCACGCTGAGCGTGTCGCCGTCCGGCGACAACAGCTGGTACGAATCCGAGCCCAACCGCCCGCTCGTGCAGGGCGACCGCCTCTGGACCGACCGCAACGCCCGCGCCGAACTCTATGTTGGCGACATCGCAGTGCGCATGGACGAGCAGACCCAGCTCGAGATCTCCGAGCTCAGCGACCAGGCGCTGCGCCTGACGCTGCAGCAGGGCCGCGCGCAACTGCGCCTGCGCGGCGACCAGGGCCGCGTTGAACTGGGCACGGGCAATGTCGCGGTGGTCATGCGCGCCCCCGGCGACTACCGCGTGCAGGCCGATCCGCAGGCCGACACCACGCAAGTCATGGTGGCGCACGGCAACGCCAGCGTGTACGGCGACGGCGGGCAGTCGCAAGAGCTGGGCAACCGCCAGCAGGCCGTCTACTCCGGCCGCGACCTCACGGCCGCCGGGCCGCCGCAGGCGCTGCCGGCCGGCTTCGACCACTGGGTGGCGGAGCGCAACCGGCTGGAAGACCAGTCGCAGTCGGCGCGCTACATCTCGCGCGAAATTCCCGGCTACATGCAACTGGACCAATACGGCCAATGGCAGAACGACCCGAACTACGGCGCCGTCTGGTACCCCAACGACGTGGCCAGCGACTGGTCGCCCTATAGCGACGGCTACTGGGCCGTGGTGGCGCCATGGGGCTACACCTGGGTCGACCACGCGCCCTGGGGCTTTGCGCCCTTCCACTACGGGCGCTGGACGCGCATCGGACCGCGCTGGTGCTGGGTGCCGGGGCATCGCGAGGCGCGCCCGGTGTATTCGCCGGCGCTGGTCGCCTTCCTGGGTGGCGCCGGCACCAGCCTGGTGGTGCAGGGCGGGCGGCCCGCCGTGGGCTGGTTCCCGCTGGCGCCCGGCGACCGCTGGCGCCCGCCCTACCGCGCAAGCGACCGCTATGTCGAACTGGCCAATCGCACCGTGGTGGGCGGCGTGCGGCCGGCGCCGGCCTATGCCAACCGCGCCCTGCCCAACGCGGTGGTCGCCGTGCCGGTGGACCGCTTCGGCCAAGGCGGCCCGACGGGACGGCGCGAGTTCGTGCGGCCCGCCGCGCCGATCGTGGCGGCCGCGCAGCCGCTGCCCCGCCCGCCCATGGCATGGCCGGGGGCGGCCGTCCCCGGCCGAGGCGCAGTGCCCGAGGCCAATTCGGCCTACTTCGGCCGCCGTTCGCAAGCCACCCCGCCGCCTGTGGCCGCCATCTCGCCGCCACAGCAGCCCGATCGATTCCGCAGCGATCACCGGCCTGGGCGTGAGGACATGCTGCGTCAGCAGCAGCAGCAGCAGGCGCAACAGCAACAGCAGCAAGCAGTCACGCGCCAGCAGGAGCGGCAACAGCAGATGGAATTGCAACGCCAGCAGCAGGAGGGCAATCGGCAGGCGCAGCAGGAGCAGGCACGCCAGCAGCGCGAAGCCATGCTGCAGCAGCAACAGCAGGCGCGCCAGCAGCCGCTGATGGATCAGCGCCAGCAACGGCAAGACCCGCAATCGATGCAGCGCCAGCAGGCCGAGCAGCAGCAACAGTTGCGCCAGCAGCAGGCGCAACAGCAGCAACAGCAACTGGAACAACAGCAACGCCAGCAACAACAGTTGCAGACGCAGCAGCGGCAGCAGCAAATGGAGCAACAGCGCCAGCAGCAACAGGAACAGCAACAACAGGCAGCACAGCGCGCCCAGCAGGAACGGGCTCAACAGGAACAGGCGCAGCGCCAGGCCCAGATGCAGCAGCGCCAGCAACAGGAACAGCAACAGCAGGCCGCACAGCGCGCCCAGCAGGAACGGGCCCAACAGGAGCAGGCGCAGCGCCAGGCTCAGATGCAACAGCGCCAGCAACAGGAACAGCAACAACGCATGCAGCTAGAGCAGCAGCGCATGCAGCAGGAACAGCAGCAACAACAGCGCATGCAGCAAATGCAGCAACAGCAGGCCGCCCAACGCGCGCAGCAGGAGCAGGCCCAGCGGCAGATGCAGCAGATGGAGCAGCAGCGCCAGATGCAGATGCAGCAGCAGCGCCAGGCCGAGCAGATGGCCCGCCAGCAGGAAATGCAGCAGCGCGCGCAGCAGCAGGCGCAGCAGGCCCAAAGAGCACAGCAGCAGCAGCAACAACAACAGCAGCATCAGCAGATGCAGGGCGGCAATCGCGGACGCGGCGGCCCGAACGACGACAACCAGCGCCCCTAGCCCCTGGGCAGGCCGCCGCCCTACCCCATTCGCCCATCTCCGCTGTGCCCAAGGACTTTCCTGCTGCGGCTACAGTGCCGCAGCAGGAGGTTCTTGACAATGACAACGGATTCCGACTCTTCTTCTTCCTCGTCGTCGAAGCAGCGCAGCTTCGACTTCGACCTTTTCGTGATCGGCGGCGGCAGCGGCGGCGTGCGCGCGGCGCGCATGGCCGGGGCACGAGGCGCCAAGGTGGCGCTGGCCGAGTCCGGCGCCCTGGGCGGCACCTGCGTCAACGTGGGCTGCATTCCCAAGAAGCTCTACAGCTATGCGGCCGGCTATGCCGAGTCCTTCGAGGAGTCGGCGGGCTACGGCTGGCACCTGCCGGCCGCGCCGCGCTTCGACTGGCAGCGCCTGAAGGAAGCGCGCGCCAGGGAAATCGGCCGGCTCAACGGGGTCTACCTCAACCTGCTCAACGGTCCCGGCGTACAGGTGCTGCGCGGCCACGCGCGCTTTGCCGAGGGCGACGCGCACACCGTCGAGGTGAATGGCGAGCGCCACACGGCGCGCCACGTCATCATTGCCACGGGCGGCCGCCCCTTTGTGCCCGACTTCCCGGGCCGCGACCTGGCGCTGCAGTCCGACGCCATGTTCGACCTCGACCCCTTCCCGCAGCGGCTGGTGGTGGTGGGCGGCGGCTACATTGCCTGCGAGTTCGCCTCCATCTTCAGGGGCCTGGGCGCCCAGGTCACGCAGCTGCTGCGCCGCGCCCATGTGCTCACCGGCTTCGACGAAGACCTGCGCCACTTCATCGCCGACGAAATGGGCAAGACCGGCATCGAGATCCGCTGCAACGTGCAGGTAAGTTCGATCCGTCGCGCCGACGACGGCGCGCTGACGGTGGTGCTCGACCGCGGGCAGGAGCTGCGCGCCGACGCGGTGCTGTTCGCCACCGGCCGCATTCCCAACACCGAAGGCCTGGGCCTGGCGCAAGCGGGCATCGAGATGGACGACCGCGGCGCCGTCCGGGTAGACGCTGCCTACCGTACCTCGCAGCCTGGCGTCTACGCGCTGGGCGATGTCTCGACCCGGCTGCAGCTCACGCCGGTGGCACTGGCGGAGGCCATGGTGGTGGTGGACGAGCTCTTTCCCGACCCCAAGCGCAAGAGCGGCCCGCGCCAGCCGCCGGACTACGACTTCGTGCCCACGGCGGTGTTCACGCACCCCAACATCGCCACCTGCGGCTACACCGAGGCGCAGGCGCGCAAGCACTTCGCCGGCGACAAGATCACGGTGTACGCCACCGAGTTCAAGAGCCTGCGCCACACGCTCTCGGGGCGCAGCGAGCGCACCTTCATGAAGCTGCTGGTCCACGAACCCACCGACCGCGTGGTGGGCCTGCACATGGTGGGCGCCGAGGCCGGCGAGATCGTCCAGGGCTTTGCGGTGGCCATGCAGGCGGGCGCCACCAAGGCGCATTTCGACCGCACCATCGGCATCCACCCCACCTCGGCCGAAGAGTTCGTGACCATGCGTGAGCCCAGCGTGGGCTGACGACCACGACAGCGGGCGCCGCCGCCCGCGTGTCACGGCGCCGTTGCACAATGGAACGCATATGTCGCACATGCCCGAATTCATTGCCCCGCAGCGCTTCACCGATGCCGGCGCTGCCCTCGAACAGGTGGACCGCATCTACAAGAGCGGCCTCAAGCATCTGCGCGACGCCATGCTCGACTTCGTGGCCGGGGAGGACATGCCGGGCCGGGTGCGGGCCTGCTACCCCTTCGTGCGGGTGCACACGCACACCAGTTCGCGCGGCACGGCGGTCAACGGCCTGTCCTACGGCTTCGTGGCCGGGCCGGGCCGCTTCGAGACCACGCTCACCCGCCCCGACCTGTTCCGGCGTTACTACCGCGAGCAGTTCCGCCTCCTGCTGGAGAACCACGGGGTGGAGCTGGAAGTGGGAACCAGCACGCAGCCCATTCCCATCCATTTCTCCTTTGCCGAGAACGAGCACATCGAAGGCTCGATGAGCGCCGAGCGCCGCGCGCTGATGCGCGACGTGTTCGACCTGCCCGACCTGGGCGCCATGGACGACGGCATTGCCAACGGCACCTACGAGCCCAAGCCGGGCGAGGCGCAGCCGCTGTCGCTGTTCACCGCGGCGCGGGTGGACTATTCGCTGCACAGGCTGCGCCACTACACGGGTACCGCGCCCGACTGGTGCCAGAACTTCGTGCTGTTCACCAACTACCAGTTCTACATCGACGAGTTCGTGCGCCTGGGTCGCGAGGCCATGACCGACCCCAATAGCGAGTACATCGCCTTCGTCGAGCCGGGCAACGTGGTCACGCGCCGGCGCGGCCTGGCCCCGGGCAGTTGTTCCGAGGCCTTTGCCGCCCTGCTCGACGGCACGCAGGGCACGCCGCCGCCCAGGCTGCCGCAGATGCCCGCCTACCACCTGGTTCGCGAGGACCACAGCGGCATCACCATGGTCAACATCGGCGTGGGTCCGGCCAATGCGAAGACCATCACCGACCACATCGCGGTGCTGCGCCCGCACGCCTGGATGATGCTGGGCCACTGCGCGGGCCTGCGCCCCAGCCAGCAACTGGGCGACTACGTGCTGGCCCATGCCTATGTGCGCGAAGACCACGTGCTGGACGAGGAGCTGCCGCTGTGGGTGCCGATTCCCGCGCTCTCGGAGATCCAGCTCGCGCTGGAAAAGGCGGTGGAGCAGGTCACGCAGATGAGCGGCCCGGAGCTCAAGAAGCTCATGCGCACCGGCACCGTGGCCAGCACCGACAACCGCAACTGGGAGCTGCTGCCGGGCAATCGCCCGCAGCGCCGTTTCAGCCAGAGCCGCGCCGTGGCACTGGACATGGAAAGCGCCACCATCGCGGCCAACGGCTTCCGCTTTCGCGTGCCCTACGGCACCTTGCTGTGCGTGAGCGACAAGCCGCTGCACGGCGACATCAAGCTGCCCGGCATGGCCAACCACTTCTACCGCGAACGGGTCGAGCAGCACCTGCGCATCGGCATGGCGGCCATCGACATCCTGCGCCGCGAAGGCTCCAGCCGCCTGCACAGCCGCAAGCTGCGCAGCTTTGCGGAAGTGGCGTTTCAGTAGTCGTCGCCGCCTTCGGCCAGGAAGCGCGCGCGAAAGGCTTCGCAGAAGGCGGGCGTGCCGCTGATGGTCAGGCCGAACTCGTGGCGCACGGGCGGGCCGGCGTCTTCGCCGGCCTGCAGTTCGGCATCCCAGTCGCCGCCCTCTTCCACCGGCGCGCGCAGGCCGCCTTCGGCCTGCGCCCAGGCCAGCACGGCATCGATCTCGGCGCGCACGGCCGCCGCGTGCTCGGGCAGCACGCTGGCCAGGGCGTCGAACACGCCGACCTCGTCGTCGCCTTCGCTGTAGTCGAAGTCGAGCCATTGCAGGCTGCTCATGCGGCCACCTCCTGCGCGCCGAAAAGCTCCGGCACTTCGCGCAGCGCCTTGGGCGTGACGCGCACGGCGCGGCTGTCCAGGTCGCGGCGCAGCCATCCGCGCTGGAGGCTCAGGTCCAGCCAGGCCGCGCCCAGCGCGCCGCCCAGGTGCGGCCGGCGCTCGCTCCAATCCAGGCACGCACAGGCAAAGCGGCGGCGGCGCGCGCGGGCGGCCTCGGTGTCCAGGCCCAGCGCCTGCATGGCACGCTCGCCGGCAGCGCTGAGCAGGTAGCTGCCGGGCTGCGGCGCATCCTCGTCGGGGGCGATCCAGCCTTGGGCGCGAAAGTGATCGTGCAGCGCCACGCCGGCCGCGCCGGCCAGGTGGTCGTAGCAGGTGCGCGCCGCGCGCAGGCGGCTGGGCGTGCTGGGCTCGAAAGGCTGGCGCGCCACGCCGGCCACCACCTGCAGGGCTTCCAGCGCCGCAGCGACCTCGCTGCCGGCCAGCCGGAAGTAGCGGTGCTTGCCCTGGGCCTGGGCGGCCAGCAACCCTTCGGCCTGCAATCGCGCCAGGTGTGCGCTGGCAGTGGAAGGCGCCACCTCGCCCACCGCCGCCAGTTCGGTGGCCGTGCGGGCATGCCCGTCCAGCAGGCAGCACAGCATGCGGGCGCGGGCCGGCTCGGCAATGGCGGCAGCCAGTCGCGCGAGGCGAAGGTCGGCATCGGGGGATGTCATGCGGGTCATCATAGGCCGGCGGTGCATGCACGCTTCGCTGCAAGACGAAGTGTCGCCGCAGGCCCCGGAACACACTGCAGCCATGCACAGCAACGAACCCGCCGACGCGATTTCCGCCGTCACCCACGCCGACCCCTATCCCTTCTATGCACGGCTGCGCGCCGGCCCGCCGCTGGTCTTCGACCCGGCGCTGCGCGTGTGGGTGGCCACCCGGGCCGAGGTGGTGCTGGCCGCGCTGGCGCACCCGGCCTTGCGCGTGCGGCCTGCCGCGGAGCCGGTGCCGCGCGCCATTGCCGGGACACCCGCGGGTGAGCTGTTCGGCCTGTTGGTGCGCATGAACGACGGGCCGCTGCACGCGGCGCACAAGCCGGTACTGCAACGTGCGCTGGCGAGCCTGGACCTGGACGACGTGCCAGCGGCCATGCGCACGGCGGCGCATGCGCTGTCCGGCTGCGCTCGCAGTCCCGAAGACTGGTGCTTCGCGCTGCCGGTCGCTTCGCTGGCTGCGCTTCTTGGATTCGACGCTGCGCAGTTGATGCCGCTGGCGCGTTGGACGCGCGAATTCGTGGCCTGCCTCTCGCCCCTTTCCACGCCGCCCCAGCTGCAAGCCGCCAGCGAAGCGGCCCTGCAATTGCTGGCCCGCTTCGAAACCCTGGCGGCCAACCCGGCGCCGGGCAGCCTGCTCGAAGCCGTGATGCAAGAGGCCGACGCCCAACCCGCCGTGCAGCGGCGCGCACTCCAGGCCAACCTGGTGGGATTGCTCTCGCAGACCTGCGAGGCGACGGCCGGCCTGCTGGGCAACAGCCTGGTGGCGCTGGCACGCGCGCCGGGGCTGCGGGTCCGCTTCGATACCGATGCCGATGCCGAGCCCGCGACGGCCCTGGCCCTGGTGGCCGAAACGGCGCGCCATGATCCAGCCGTGCACAACACACGCCGCTTCGTTGCCGAGCCGATTCAATTCGCCGGCGTCGGGCTCCAGCCCACAGACGCCATCCTGCTGGTTCTGGCCGCCGCCCAGCGCGATCCGCAATTCGAGCCCGACAACCCTGGGAGCTTTGTGCTGAATCGCCCGACGCGCCGGCTGCTGGGGTTCGGCCATGGCCCGCATGCCTGCCCCGGCCAGGCCCTGGCGCAGCACCTGGCCGCACACGGCCTGCTGGCACTGCGCGAGCATTCGCCCTGGCTGCGACCCGGCACGGCGCTGCCCGTGGTGCGGGGCTATCGCCCGTCGGTCAATGCCCGCATCCCTTGTCTTGCCGAGCCTGGCGCGTCAGACAAGACCTGACACTCGAGAAACTCCGACAAGGAGCCCCGAATGCACGCGGTGATCGCGGGCAGGCGCCCGGCGACTGCCGCGCGGTCCACGGCGGAGCAACGGCCGCAAGGCTCCTTCTTTGTTTCCCCGATGGGAACAATGCCCCGGCGCCGCTGCGCCACAATGGGCTGGTGCAAATCAATGCTTCCCCGCTCTTTGCCGCCACCGCCCTGCGCAAGCACTATGGCGACCAGGTCGTGGTCAACGACCTGTCCTTCCACATCGCGCCGGGCGAATGCCTGGGGGTGATCGGCCCCAACGGCGCGGGCAAGACCACCACCATCCGCATGTGCCTGGGCCTGACCGAGCCCGACGCCGGCCGCATCGAGGCGCTGGGCCATGTCATGCCGCAGGACGCGCGGGCCATCAAGGCGCAGCTGGGCGTGGTGACCCAGTTCGACACACTGGACCCCGACTTCAGCTGCGCCGAGAACCTGCTTGTCTATGCGCGCTACTTCGGCATCGGCAAGAAGACGATGCAAGGCCGCATTCCCAAGCTGCTCGAGTTTGCCGCGCTGTCGCACAAGGCCAATGCCAAGCCGGGCGAGCTGTCCGGCGGCATGCGCCGGCGCCTGTCGCTGGCGCGCGCGCTGGTCAACGACCCCAAGCTGCTGATGCTGGACGAGCCCACCACGGGCCTGGACCCGCAGGCGCGCCACCTCATGTGGGAGCGGCTGCAGCTGCTGCTGCAGCAGGGCAAGTCGATCTTGCTCACCACGCACTTCATGGACGAGGCCGAGCGCCTGTGCTCGCGCCTGATCGTGCTGGACCACGGCCGCAAGATCGCAGAAGGCCGACCGCGCGAGCTGATCGCCCAGCACCTGGAGCCCGACGTGGTGGAGGTGTATGGCAACGGCGCGCTCTCGCTGGCCCAGTCGCCGCTCAAGGACCTGGCGGCGCGCGTGGAGGTAAGCGGCGAAACGGTCTTCTTCTACACGCAGGATGCGCGCAGGCTGCTCGACGCGCTGGGCCAGCACGCCGGCCTGCGCACCTTCCACCGACCGGCCAACCTGGAGGACCTGTTCCTCAAACTGACGGGCCGGCAGATCAGAGAGGACGGTTGACGACGATGGACAACACCCAAGTGCTTGCCGCGGCCCCCATCGGGCCTTCGCACTGGCGCGCGCCGCAGCTCACGCTGCGCTGGTGGCCGGTGTTCTTGCGCAACCTGCTGGTGTGGCGCAAGCTCGCCATCCCGAGCCTGATCGGCAACATCGCCGAGCCGCTGATCTGGCTGGTGGCCTTCGGCTACGGCATGGGCGCGCTGGTGGGCACGGTGAACGTGGGCGGCGAGAGCGTGCGCTACATCCTGTTCCTGGCCAGCGGCTCGATCTGCATGAGCGCGATGAACGCCGCCAGCTTCGAGGCGCTGTACTCGGCCTTCTCGCGCATGCACGTGCAAAAGACCTGGGACGGCATCATGAACGCGCCGGTGGGGCTGGACGACATCGTGCTGGCCGAAATGCTGTGGGCCGCGTTCAAGTCCATCTTCACCGTGACCGCCATCCTGTTCGTGATGCTGGCGCTGAACATCAGCCACAGCCCCAAGCTCATCGTGGCGTGGCTGGTGCTGGCGGGGGTGGGCATCACCTTCTCGTGCATTGCGCTCATCTTCAATGCGCTGGCCAAGGGCTACGACTTCTTCACCTACTACTTCACGCTGTTCATGACGCCGATGATGTTCCTCTCGGGCGTGTTCTTCCCGCTGGAACAGCTGCCCGACGTGGTGCACACCATTGCCAACTGGCTGCCGCTGGCCAATGCGGTGGCGCTGGTGCGGCCCCTGTTCATGGACCAGTGGCCCACCGGCTGGGCGGTGCATGCGCTGGTGCTGGCGGCCTACACCATCGCCGCCTTCTGGATCGCGCTGGCGCTTACGCGCAGGCGATTTGCGAAGTAGGCTTGCGCACGCACGGCATCCGACAAGAAAAGGTTCACCGCCACATGCTGCAAAACGCCTCCGCTTTCTTCCTGCACTGGGCCATCACCGGGCTTTGCCTCTGGATCGCCAGCCTGGTGTTCAAGGGCATCCGCTTCGAGAGCACCGGCGCGCTCATCGGCTCCGCCCTGCTGCTGGGCCTGGCCAATGCGCTGGTCAAGCCGCTGCTGATCGTGCTGACGCTTCCGCTCACGCTGGTCACCTTCGGCCTGTTCCTGCTGGTGATCAATGCACTGGTGCTGCTGCTGGTGGCCTGGTTCATCAAGGGCTTCAAGGTGTCGGGCTTCTGGACTGCACTGTTCGCCAGCCTGTTCATCTCGATCCTGAGCATCGTCATCGGCGGCTTCTTCGTCGGCGGCGCACCCGACATGCAGATCCAGATGCCCAGCGGCGGCACCTGGCTGTGAAACCCTGAACAGGAGACACTCATCATGACCCGCACCAATCTGCAACTGCGCTCGCTCGTCAAGGCAAGCGGCGAGCTGGAAGTCTCCCTGGTCGACACGGCGCTGCCGCCGCTGGGCGCCGACGACGTGCTGATCCGCGTCGAGGCCACGCCCATCAACCCATCGGACCTGGGCCTGCTGTTCAGCCTGGCCGACATGAGCGGCGCCCAGGCCTCGGTGGACGCGGCCGGCCGGCCGGTGATCACGGCCCGCGTGCCCGAGGGCCCGGCCATGCGCGCCGTGGCGGCACGCCTGGACCAGTCGATGCCGGTGGGCAACGAAGGCGCCGGTACCGTGGTGGAGGCCGGCTCGTCGCCCGCGGCGCAGGCGCTGGTCGGCAAGAAGGTGGCGGCCATCGGCGGCGCCATGTATTCGCAATGGCGCGTGGTGCCGCTGGCGCAATGCCTGGAGCTCCCCGAAGGCGCGACGGCGGCGCAGGGCGCGTCTTCCTTCGTCAACCCGCTCACCGCGCTGGGCATGGTCGAGACCATGCGGCGCGAAGGCCACACGGCGCTGGTACACACGGCGGCAGCCTCCAACCTGGGGCAGATGCTCAACCGCATCTGCATCAAGGACGGCGTGCCGCTGGTGAACATCGTTCGCAAGGCCGAGCAGGCCGAGCTGCTCAAGGGCATGGGCGCCAGGCATGTCTGCGACAGCAGTTCGCAGAACTTCCTGGCCGAGCTCACCGACGCGCTGGCGGCCACCGGCGCGACCATCGCCTTCGACGCGATCGGCGGCGGCCCGCTGGCCGGGCAGATCCTGGGCTGCATGGAAGCGGCCATCAACCGCAGCGCCAAGACCTACAGCCTCTACGGCTCCGCGATCCACAAGCAGGTGTACATCTACGGCAGCCTGGACAGGCGCCCGGTCGAGGTCCTGCGCACCTTCGGCATGGCCTGGGGCATGGGCGGCTGGCTGCTGTTCCCGTTCCTGCAGAAGGCCGGGGCACAGACGGTACAAAGGCTCAAGGACCGCGTGGCCGCCGAGCTGACCACCACCTTCGCCAGCCACTACTCGCAGGAGATCTCGCTGGCGCAGGTGCTGGACCTGGACGTGATCGGCGTCGTCAACCAGCGGGCCACCGGGACAAAGTACCTGATCGATCCGAGCCGATA
>JAFECZ010000879.1 GCA_018241905.1 Pseudomonadota bacterium | reverse complement strand
AGAACAAGAAGAGGTGACCTGGACCGCGAGACGCACGGCAAAATCAACTTGCCAGCCTCCTTCTCGGCCTTACTCAGATAGGCATCTCTATGGTCTGGAGAGCCATCAATCACTTTGGTTAGACACGTGCCGCAAACGCCTTGTTCACATGACGTCATCACGTCACATCCAGCAGCGGCGATAGCTTGGACGATGGTCTCGCCCGGCGCCACTGTGCAGCGCGTCCCAGATCGCTGAAGCAGGACCTCAAACGACTCGTCGCCGCTGGTGGCTACAACCGGTGCTGCTTGGAAGCGCTCAAAGTGAACTTGCTCTTCTGGCCACTGGGCGAGCGCGATCTCGGCCACCGTGTCCATGAAGACTCCCGGACCGCAGCAGTAGGCGTGAACCCCCGGCTCGGGCTTGGTAAAGAGTCTGGAGAGCGCTGCCTTGACGCCCGTCCCGTCCAAACCCGCGTGTACATGAAGGCGCCCGCCTTTTCTTGCTAGATCGAGCCGCTCTCGAAATGCGACATGCTCGTCACCGCGTACGAAATAGTGCAGTTCATAGTCGGCCGAGATGGTCTCGAGGGCCTGCGCCATCGCCAGGACCGGCGTAATACCGATCCCGCCAGCGAGCAAGATGTGGCGCTTGGCTTCCTTGACCAGTGGGAATAGATTTCGAACGTTGCCAAGTTTGACCTTCTCCCCCTGGTTGAGTCTGTGGATCCAAGCGGAGCCACCGCGCGACTGGGGCTCCAACTTGATACCGAAGATGTACGCGTCACTTTCGCCTGGCGCATTGCACAATGAGTATTGGCGAACGAGTGGCGGTTGGCCAGGGCGCTCAATCATGAACTCGACGTGCGCTCCAGGTTCAAAAGCGGGAAGCTCGACTCCGTCAGCTGGCGCCAACTCGAAAGCAGCGACATCCGGCGTCGTCATCCACTTGCGTCGAACGACGAATGATCGATTTGCAGTCATGGCATACCTCAGACAATCGCGCCGTAGCTGGTTCCGCGGCCGGCCAACCAGCGGCGATACGCCACCGACATGGCGTCGCAGCGCGTCGGCACTTCCGTTCCTGGCCGTAGTGGCATCCGCTTCGGTACCTGGTTCTCCAGAATCGGCTTGTCTTGACCGAAGATGGTGTGCTGGAATGCGATGAGATCCGTCTCGGTGCTGTCGTCGTCGTAGTAGGAAAGCAGGCAGTACGCAGTGATGTGCTCTTCATCGTGCGGCTGAACGAACAGACCGATTGCG
>JAFECZ010000878.1 GCA_018241905.1 Pseudomonadota bacterium | reverse complement strand
GCTGCAGACCCGTGGCCGCGATCACCTGGCTGCCGTGCTCGCTGCATTGCGCGAGGCAGGATTCCAGACCGACGCGCAACCCTGAACGCCTATGGCTTGCCCTAAAGGCCCCGCAAATGGGCGCCGGGTAAAATGACCGTAGTCGAGACACTTGAGGTAGAGAACAATGTCCCACCCCTCCCCGGCCGATCACGGCCACGCAGTTGGCGCCGAGCAAGACACCGTCGAGTCCATCGTTCCGCTGATGCCCCTCGTGCTGCCGCTGTGCGGCGGCGTGCTGATGCTGCTGCTGGCGTCCATCGCGGTCTTTCTGGCCTGACGCAAGCGCCCCAACCGGCGCCCCTTCGAGCGGGGCGCCATTTTTTTCCGCGGTCCCGCGCGCCATCTGGAAAAACCCGAACCGAAAGACGTTTTCTCAAACGACCCTTGCCGCCCCCTCCATAGGCGGTGAGCCTCGTTCGAAAAGACGGTTTTTCAACTTAGGAGTTTTTCGATGAACGCACCCGTGATGAAGGGCCTGAACATTCAGGCGCCCTCGTATGTGAAGAATGCCCGGCTCATTGCCTGGGTGGCCGACATGGCGGCCCTGTGCAAGCCCGACCGTGTCGAATGGTGCGACGGCAGCCAGGAAGAATATGACCGCCTGTGCCAGCTGCTGGTGGACGGCGGCGTCTTCAAGAAGCTCAACCCGGCCAAGCGCCCCAACTCCTTCCTCGCCAACTCCGACCCGAGCGACGTGGCCCGCGTCGAAGACCGCACCTTCATCTGCTCCGAGAAGAAGGAAGACGCCGGCCCGACCAACAACTGGGTCGCCCCGGCCGAAATGCGCGCCACGCTGCAGCCCCTGTTCGACGGCTGCATGAAGGGCCGCACCATGTACGTGGTGCCCTTCTCCATGGGCCCGCTGGGCTCGCCCATCGCCCACATCGGCATCGAGCTGTCCGACAGCCCCTACGTGGCCGTCAACATGAAGATCATGACCCGCATGGGCAAGGCCGTGTACGACGTGCTGGGCACCGACGGCGAGTTCGTGCCTTGCGTGCACACCGTGGGCGCGCCGCTGCAGCCCGGCCAGAAGGACGTGGCCTGGCCCTGCAACAAGACCAAGTACATCGTCCACTACCCGGAAACGCGCGAGATCTGGAGCTACGGCTCGGGCTACGGCGGCAACGCCCTGCTGGGCAAGAAGTGCTTCGCGCTGCGTATCGCCTCGACCATGGGCCGCGACGAAGGCTGGCTGGCCGA
>JAFECZ010000877.1 GCA_018241905.1 Pseudomonadota bacterium | reverse complement strand
TGTTCTCGAACCCTGGAATTGCGTTGCATGGCAAGTGTCACGATCCGGTCAGTCAAGAAGCGCTTCGGCGATGTCCCCATCCTCCATGGCGTCGACATCGATATCCGCGATGGTTCCTTCACCGTGCTGGTGGGCCCCTCGGGCTGCGGCAAGTCCACCTTGCTGCGCATGATCGCGGGGCTGGAGGAGATCAACGGCGGCGAGATCCTCATCGGCGAGCGCAAGGTCAATGACCTGCCGCCCAAGGAGCGGGACATCGCCATGGTGTTCCAGAACTACGCGCTCTATCCGCACATGACGGTGCGCGACAACATGGCTTTTGCGCTGGCGCTGGCCAAGGTCGACAAGGCCACCATCGACGGCAAGGTCAAGCGGGCGGCCGAGATCCTCGCGCTGAGTCCGCTGCTCGAGCGCTACCCGCGGCAGTTGTCCGGCGGGCAACGACAGCGCGTGGCCATGGGCCGCGCCATCGTGCGCGACCCGCAGGTGTTTCTTTTCGACGAGCCGCTGTCCAACCTCGACGCCAAGCTGCGCGTGGCCATGCGCAGCGAGATCAAGGAGCTGCACCAGCGGCTGAAGACCACGTCCATCTACGTCACGCACGACCAGATCGAGGCCATGACCATGGGCGACAAGATCGTGGTGATGCGCGATGGCCGCATCGAGCAGGCCGGCAGCCCGCTGGACCTGTACGACCAGCCGGCCAACCAGTTCGTGGCCGGCTTCATCGGCTCGCCGGCGATGAACTTCCTGCCCGGCACGCTGCGCCGCAACGGCAGCGGCGCGCGGGTCGAACTGGCGGACGGCACGCAGCTGGACGCTCCGTTCAATGCGGGCGGCGTGGACGGCCAGCCCGTGGTGTACGGCACCCGGCCCGAGCACCTCACGCTGGTGGGCGACACGGGCGGCGGCATTGCCGCCAAGGTGGCCGTGCTCGAACCCACGGGCATGGACACCTTCGTGGCCTGCCGGCACGAGGGCACCGAGCTGTCGGCCGTGTTCCGCGAGCGCCACGACTTCGCGCCGGGCAGCGTGATCCACCTGCGTCCCGACCTGCAGCGCGCGCACCTCTTCGACGCCGGCACCGGGCAGGTGCTGCGGTCCTGATTTCCGTCAACCCTGGAGACACACGAATGAACGAGTTCAATCGCCGCAAGTTTCTCGAAGGCTCCGCCGGCATGGCGGCCGCAGCATCGCTGGGAGTGGGCACCACGCTGTTCACCACCGCGGCGCACGGCCAGTCCACGC
>JAFECZ010000876.1 GCA_018241905.1 Pseudomonadota bacterium | reverse complement strand
GCCGCCGGCCAGCTCGACCAGGCGCTCCCAGGTGGGAACGAGTTCGGGCATGTGCAGGCGCATGGCGCGCCGGCACTCCAGGAAGCTGGGCCGTGCGACGGCACCACTGCGCAGGAACCACGCGCGATAGAAGGGCCACGCCGGATCGAACAAGTCCTTCCAGCGCGCGCCGGGCTGGTCTTCCTCGATGGCCCGGAACTGGATGCTGGGCTGCATGGGTCTTGCGCAGGCTCAGAGGATCTTGAAGGACCCGGGCGCCGGTACCGCCTCGCTCTGCGTGGCCATGACGGGCTTGCCGCCGTAGTAGTTCTTGATGCCCCCGATCCAGTCGCGCGCGCGGATGTTGAGCTTGAAGTTGTCGTCCATCGAGCGGCCGCGCGTGATGAGGATGCCCAGGTCGGCACCTTCGTAGCGGTAGTCGCCCGGCCCCGTGATGCGCAGGAAGAAGGCCTCGCGCTCGCTGTCGATGGCGCGGCGCTCGTAGTCGAAGCGCTGGTAGGCCACGCTGCCGTCCTCGGCCATGCGGTAGATGCCGGTGGCCGGCGCGTGAGTCACCTGGTCGACCCGGTCTTCGGTGAACTTCAGCACCACCTGCGACCACGAATCGATGAAGTGCGGCTGCGCCCAGCGGTCGTTGATCTCGCGCACGTTCAGCTCGAAGGGCACGCCGGAGAACTCCAGCAGGTGGAACAGGAACAGCGGGGCGTCGGCATAGGCAAAGGCCGCGTGGTTGGTCATGGGGCTGGCGCCGCAGATGCGCGGGTTCAGCTCGCCCAGGTAGACCTCGTTGTTGTCGGTGTCGATGAGGAAGTCGAGGTCGAAGTAGCCGCGATAGCCTTCGGCCAGCAGCTGGTTGCCGAAGCGCTCGGCCATGTCGCGCGCCTTCAGCCGCACCTCTTCCGAAAAAGCCCCCGGGAAGACCTCGTTGCCGCTCCAGCCGCCCTTGTAGGGCGTGAGTTCCTTGGCGCCCACGACCTCGGTGAGCAGCGGCCCCACCAGCGTGCCCGACTGCGTGGCGCACGCTTCGAGCGTGGCGCCGCGGCAGTTGATGCGCTTCATGATCTTCACTTCGGGGTCATTGACGATTTCGTCCTTGTGCTGGTTGAAATCGTCCGCGCTGGCAATGAAGAAGGTGGTGTGGCCCGAATCGCCGAAGGCCGACTGCACCACCAGGTCGCGGCCCAGGCCCGCGCGCTCGGCGATCTGCAGCAGGTGCTGGTAGCTGTCGACCTTCTCCAATGCATTGGGCA
>JAFECZ010000875.1 GCA_018241905.1 Pseudomonadota bacterium | reverse complement strand
GGGTACATGCATGGTGCCGTAGTTGCCCGAGCTGCCGTAGTTGTAGGTGCCCGGCCTGGCCTTCGCATCGGCGATGAACTCGTCCATGCTCTTCCATGGTGCATCGGCACGCACCACGAACACCGTCGGGTCGGCTGTGAAGCGCGCAATGGGCTTGAACTGGCTCATCTGGTAGGCGGGCTTGCGCTCCAGGATCAGGTCGGCCTCGGGCAGGATGGAGATGGAGGACAGCGACAGCAGCACCGTGTAGCCATCGGCCGGCGCGCGTGCCACCGCGCCGATGCCGACGGCCCCGCCGGCGCCGGCACGGTTTTCCACCACGACCGGTTGCCTGAGTTCGCGCGACAAGGCCTCGGCCACCGGGCGCGCCACCGTGTCGGCTACCCCGCCGGGGGGAAAGGGCACCACCATGCTCACCGGCTTGGCCGGCCAGGCGGACTGGGCCCATCCGCCCGGTGCCCAGGCGGTGCCGGCGGCAAGAGCGGCGAGCGCGGCTCGGCGCATCAGGCTGCGGCGGGTGCAGGTCATGAATTCACCGATGCCAACCTGGCGGCGGCCTTGATGCAGGAAGGTCCCGATGCGCAACGTGGTCTCCTGATAGGGACAAATGCTACCAATCGAGTACCAATTGAGCCATAGAATTCCGGCCGCAAGGCATCGCGGTTTTCCCGCGGATGCGATTGAGGGAGTCCATCGAAAGTGCACAGCGCCGTCACACTGAGGCAGAACATTCTCGAGAACCTGCGGGCCCGCCACTGGCGGGCCGGGCATCGCCTCCCCACGGAGCGGGCGCTGAGCGAGCAGTACGGACTGAGCCGCTCCACCGTGCGGCGCGTGCTGGCCGAGCTCAAGGGCAAGGGCCTCATCACCCAGACCGTGGGCAGCGGCACCTACGTGAGCGAGGAAGTGGGCGTGGCGCTGGCGCAGATTGCCAGCAGCGCCTCGCCGCTGGCCACCAGCCCGGCAGAGCTCATGAGTGCGCGCATGGTGCTGGAGCCGGCCATCATCGCCATGGTGGTGGGCAATGCCACCGCGGCCGATTTCGAGCGCATGGACGACTGCTGCGAGAAGGGCGAGGACGCGGCCACCATCGAGGACTTCGAGCTGTGGGACGGCAAGCTGCACGAGGCCATTGCCGACGCCGCGCACAACGCCTTCATCGGCATGGTCTTCCAGCGCATGAACGAGGTTCGCGCGCAAAGCGAGTGGGGCATGCTCAAGCGCCGCACCGCCACCCCCGAGCGGCGCAAGAC
>JAFECZ010000874.1 GCA_018241905.1 Pseudomonadota bacterium | reverse complement strand
GCGGCGGCCGGGGCCGCCGCCTGTGCCGCGGCCCCTACCAGCGCAGCTTCATGCCGATGCTGCCGTTGAGCCCGCCGTCGGTGCGCACCGCGCCGCCCACGTCCCACAGGTTGCCCACTTCGCCGTACAGGCTCACCGTCGGGCTCACATGCCAGGTGGCGCCCACCGCCAGCTCGGCGCGGGTGCCGCCGGTGGCGGTGGCAATGTCGGTGAAAGCCGCCGGGCCGATGAAGCGTGCAATGTCGGTGCCGCCCCGGCCGCTGTAGAGGTTCACGCGGGCATAGGGCTGCACCAGGCCCTGGGGGGTGGGCATGTCGCCGCGCACGCGCACGCCGGCGCGCAGCAGCCAGGCGTCGTCGGTGTTCTGCTGGATGCGCGCGCCGCCAATGGTGACGTCGTCCAGGTCCACGCGCTGGCCGACGATCTGCAGCTGCGGCTCCACCACCCAGCCCGGCGCAACGGCAAGGGCCTGGCCGATCTCGATCGAGCCCACCATGCTGCTGCCCTTGCCGTGGCTGCCGGCCGCGCCCGTGCTCGGGTTCACGTCGTAGTTCAGGCGCCCGCCCTGCAGCACGCCGTCCACGTACAGGCCGGCGCCGTTGTTCCAGGTGGCGTAGGCGCCCAGGTACTGCGAGCGCAGGTCGTTGCTGCCGGCGGCATAGTTGGGCACGCCGCGGGCAAAGCCGTTCACGTCCATGTCGCCATCGAGCTGGCCCACGTAGATGCCGGTGCGCCATGCGGGGCTGGCCCACAGGTCGGTGCCGGCCTGGAAGCCGTCGAGCCGGCCTTCGCTGCGCGGATCGACCGTGCCGCTTTGCGCCATGTCGCGGTTCATGCTGATGATGCGGCCCCAGGCTTGGCGCTGGCCGGCGGCATTGTTCGCCTCGTCGCCCACGCGTTGGTGCAGGTTGCCGACCATGGCAAGACCGGCTTCGCGAAACTGGCCGGGCAGCGCGGCAAACAGCGGCACTTCGACACGGTAGGTGGGAACCGGCGCCGCGGTCGGCGCGGGCACGGGCGCTTGTGAAGTCGGTGCGGGTGCGGGTGCGGGTGCGGGCGCCGGTGCAGGAGCGGGTGCGGGCGCCGGTGCAGGCGTCGTCGAGCGCAGGTACCAGTTCTCGCCCGCGCCGGCAGCATCCGCCGCTTGCAGCCTGTATTCGTAGGCGCCGGCGTCCACATGGCCGCCAGCCAGCACGAAGGCGTCCCGGCTGGTCTGTGCCGTGGTGGTGGCACCGTTGGTGGCGCCGATGACCTC
>JAFECZ010000873.1 GCA_018241905.1 Pseudomonadota bacterium | reverse complement strand
CGGGCACGCTGATGATCAGCAAGACGCTGCGCATTCCGAAGCTTTAAGCTGTAGCCATGTCACAAGGACTCGAAGATATCCTGCGCCTGGGCGCCGGGCTGCCATTGCAGCCCGACTGCGACCACTTCTACTTCCTTCGCCACGGCCAGACAGCGCGCAACGCGCAGCGCATCTTCCAGGCGCCGGACGAACCGCTCAACGACACCGGCCTGGGCCAGGCCCGCCGCGCCGCCGAGCTGCTGGCCGGCGAGCCGATCCGCACCATCGTCTGCAGCGATGCCCAGCGCGCCCTGACCACCGCCCTGACGGTGGCGGCGCCGCATGCCATGGAGCCCGTGCCCGACGAAGGCCTGCGCGAGCGCAATTTCGGCGTGCTCATCGGCACCTCGTCGGTGCACATCGACTGGGCCTGCGACCCGGCCGAAGGCGAATCCCTGCCCGCTTTCATGGTCCGCAAGCACGCCGCGCTGCACCGCGCGCTGGCGCTGCCCGGCCCCGTGCTGGTGGTGGCGCACGGCGGCTCGCTGTTTGCACTGGCCGCCATGCTGGGCGTGCCGGTGGACATGACGCTGATGGGCAATGCACAGCCCTTGCGTTTTGTGAGAAGCGCCTCCATGTGGAGGATCGAACCCCTCATGCAACAACAAGCGGTAGACGGCGGCGCGGCGCTGGCCTGACGAGAACAACAAGAAGAAGAACGACAACCACAACGAATCGCGCCCGCCCCTCGCAAAGTCCGCCGCCCCACAACGCAAGCCATGGACTTCAAGGACTACTACGCAGCCCTCGGGCTGGAGCGCAGCGCCACCGAAGACGAGGTGCGCAAGGCCTATCGCAAGCTCGCCCGCAAATACCACCCCGACGTCAGCAAGGAGCCCGACGCCGAAACGCGCATGCGCGAGGTCAACGAGGCCTACGACGTGCTGCGCGACAAGGAAAAGCGCGCCGCCTACGACCAGCTGGCCGACCGCGTCGCACGCGGCGGCAGCCCGCAGGGCGACTTCCAGCCGCCGCCCGGCTGGGACGAAGGCTTCGAGTTCCACCACGCGCCCGGCGGCCAGGGCGGACCGGCCGACCACGCGCAGTTCAGCGAATTCTTCTCGTCGATCTTCGGCGATGCGCAGCGCCGCAGCGCGCAGCGGCAGAACTTCCGCGCACGCGGCGAAGACCACCACGCGGCCATCGAGATCACGCTGGAAGACGCCCTGAAGGGCGCCGAGCGAGAGATCACCCTGCGCGCCATGGAGGCCGACGAAC
>JAFECZ010000872.1 GCA_018241905.1 Pseudomonadota bacterium | reverse complement strand
TGATGGCCGGACCCGGCAACAGCTACCCGGTCGTGGCCATGCTGGGCGAGGGCCAGCCGGTGGACGTCATGGGCTGCACCCGCGGCTACGGCTGGTGCGACGTGATGCTGCCCGATGGCCTGCGCGGCTGGCTCTACGCACCGGTGCTCGAGTACCCCTACCAGGGCGCGCCGGTGCCGCTGCCGGGCTATGCCGCGATCATCGGCGTGCCCATCATCACTTTCAGCATCGGCAGCTACTGGGGCCGCTACTACCGTGACCGGCCCTGGTATCCCGAGCCGCGCTGGTGGGGCGGGCATGCGCCGCCGCCGCCCATGCCGGGCTGGCGTCCGCCGGCGCCCGTGCGGCCCAGCTGGCAGCCGCACCCCGGCCCACCGCCACCCAACTTCCGGCCGCCCACGCCGGTTTGGCAGCCACCCCGGCCGGACCATGGCGTGCGGCCGCCGCGCGACCCTGGCATGCATCCGCCGGGGCCGGGCGTTTCTGTTCCGAACCGTCCCCCGAACGTGGGCCATGGCGGTGGTGGCCGCCAGTGGGACAACAACCAGGGTGGGCACAACGACCGTGGCAACCACGGCGGCCCGCAACCCGGCCAGGCGAGCCTTGGTGGCCCGCAGCATGACCGAGGCAGCAACGCAGGCCCGCCACCCAATCGCGGTGGTGGCGGTGGCGGTGGCGGCGATCGAGGCCAAGGCAACCACGGCAACCGTGGCGGCGGCGACAAGGACCACTAGCACTGCGCCAGAGCCGGAAGCGGTTGATCAGTCCCGCACCGAGGAACCGGCTTTGCCGGGCCTCAGGTGGGGTCCCCTCCTCGGGAGGTGGCGAATTACACGCAGCGAAGCGGAGTGAAAAGCCGGGAGGCCCTTCTATTTGGCCATCAGGCTGACGAAGCGCTGCGCGCCCAGCCCCAGCGGGCGCTCCTTCGACCACACCACATCGACCCACAGGTCCAGCTCGTTCGACAGGTTCTCGAACACGATCTCGACCAGCGTGCCCGCCGCCACGTGCGGTCGCGCCAGGTTGCGCGGCAGCCAGCCCCAGCCCAGTCCGGCGCCGATCATGCTCAGGGCCGCCAGCGCGTTGTCGGTGCGCCAGGTGTGGCGGCCGAACACCAGCCGCGGATCGGTGGTGGCCAGGTCGCGGCCCGCCACCACGATCTGCCGGGTGTTGTGCAGGTGTTCTTCTCGCAGCTTGCCGTCCTTGGCCGACTGCAGCACCGGATGCGTGGGTGCCACCACCATGGCCAGCGTTTCGCT
>JAFECZ010000871.1 GCA_018241905.1 Pseudomonadota bacterium | reverse complement strand
ACCATGAACAGCGGCTTGCTGGAAAGCCAGAACGAGAAGGTCTACCTCTCGATGTTCGACCAGCAGCTGTCGCAGAGCCTGTCGGGCCGCGGCCTGGGCCTGGCCGATGCCATGCTGGCGCAGTTGCAGCGCACCATGGCCGCGACCGGTTCGGCAGACCTGCCGGACTCGCCGCAGGGCATGCCCGGCCTGAAGCCGCAGGCCCGTGCCGCTGCCGTGGGTTCGGGCGTACCGGTGATGCCCGTGCCGCGCCAGGCTACCGGCGCCGACCTGAGCATCTACCAGGCCAACGGCGGGCCGTCGCCCGGCGCGGTGGCTTCGCTGCAGGACCACGTCGACCAGTTCGTGTCCCGCATGGGCCCGTCTGCCCAGGCGGCCAGCAGTGCCAGCGGCGTGCCGGCGCCGCTCATCCTGGCGCAGGCGGCGCTCGAGTCGGGCTGGGGCAAGCGCGAGATCCGCGGGGAAGACGGCGCGCAGAGCTTCAACCTGTTCGGCATCAAGGCCGACCGCAGCTGGAAGGGCCCCACGGTGGAGGTCACCACCACCGAGTACGTGGACGGCGAGCCGCAGAAGGTGCGCGCGAAGTTCCGCGCCTACGGCTCGTATGACGAAGCCTTTGCCGACTACGCGCGCTTCATCACCCGCAATCCGCGCTATGCCGACGTGCTGGCCACCGACGACCCGGCGCAGGCCGCGCACGGCCTGCAGCGCGCCGGCTACGCCACCGATCCGCAGTACGGCAGCAAGCTCGTGCGGATCATGCAGAAGTTCAGTTGAAGCTGTTGTTGTTCGCCTGAAGAAAAAAACGAGCGGCTCGCCGCATTACCAAGTCTGGAAGACACGAGGAGATAAGGATGAAGGATTGGAAGATCGGAACCCGCCTGGGTGCCGGATTCGCGCTCATGCTGGCGCTGGTGGCCGCCGTGGCCTGCATCGGCGTGCTGCGCCTGCAGGACGTGGGCGATGCCACCCATGAGATGGTGAAGCAGGCGCTGGCCAAGGAAAGGCTGGCTGCCGCCTGGCTGCAGTCCACCAACGTCAACAGCGTTCGCACCTTCGCGCTGCTCAAGAGCAACGACCCCGAGGTGCAGGACTTCCTGCAGAAGAACATGAGCAAGACCAGCGCGCAGATCTCCGAGACGCAAAAGCAGATCGAGACGATGCTCAGCGCGCCCGAGGAGCTGGCCCTGGCCGAGGACATCAAGCGCAAGCGCGCCGAATATGTCGAGCTGCGCAGCACCATCCTCAAGCTCAAGGCC
>JAFECZ010000870.1 GCA_018241905.1 Pseudomonadota bacterium | reverse complement strand
TAGGAGACGAGTACGGATTCGCCAGGAGGGGGCGCGGCCCGGCCGCCATCCACATGCCTTGTCCTTCTGGCTCTTGTCGGCGCTGCTGGTGCTTGGGGGCGCCGTGGCAACGCCCAGGGCCTTCGGGCAGGCGCGCGTCCCCGATGCCGAGGCCGCCGCAGCCAAGCAGGAAAAAGCCCGCCTGGCCGATGCCGACACCGTCTTCGCGCTCACGCAGGACGGCGCCATCCTCTACTCGCAGGACGCCATCAAGCTCTCGGGCTACCAGTACTGCAGCCAGGCCGTGGCGCTGGCCGAGGCTGGCGACTTCCGCCAGGGCGTGCGCGCCGCCAGCAAGGCGCTGCACCTGGCCAACACGACGCACGACCCCACGCTCGTGGCCTACGCCAACCGCGACCTGGCCATTGTCTACAGCTACTCGGGCCAGCTGGAAAAGGCCGAGGAGTTTGCGCGCGAAGCCATGCGCTACCAGGCCAAGGACCCGCAACTGGTCATCGGCCCGGCCTACAAGGTGGTGGGCGACGTGCAGACGCGGCGCGGCGACTATTCCGGCGCCGTGCTCAGCTACGACACCGCCCTGGCCAACAGCTCGCCGCGCTACACGCCGCTGGTGCAGGCCTCGCTGGTCAATGCGCTCATCGAGTCGGGCAGCACCGAGCGCGCGCGCCAGCTGCTGTCCACCATGGAAGTACCCAAGGACCCGTCGCTGGCCGCCCAGTTCGAGCGCACCAAGGCCCGCCTGCTGCTGGCCGAGAACAAGCCCGAGCAGGCGCGCGATGCCTTCATGCACCTGACCAGCTACAAGTCCGGCGCCGATGCGCAGTACACCCGCATGTGGGCCTGGGACGGCGTGGCCCGCAGCGACATCGCACTGGGCCAGAAGCAGGCCGCGGCCGATGCTTCGACACGCGCGCTGCAGGACGTGGACGCGGTGCGCGCCAAGTTCCGCAGCGAGGAATTCAAGATGGGCCTGTTCTCCGACCTGCAGTCTGTCTTCGACCGCGCCGTGGGTCTGTACAGCGATGTCGGCAATGCGGGCGGCGCACTGGAAGTGAGCGAGCGCAGCCGCTCGCGCGCCCTGCTCGATGCGGTGCGCGGCCGCGCCGCGCTGGCCGGTCCCGAAAGCGGTACGAACGCCAAGGCGGCCAACCTGGCCGCGCTGCAGGGCGTTCTGAAAAGCGATGAGCGCGTGGTGCAGTTCCACTCGCTGCCCGACCGGCTGCAGGTGTGGGTCGTGGGCCCCAACGAAATCAAGACCAGCGCC
>JAFECZ010000086.1 GCA_018241905.1 Pseudomonadota bacterium | reverse complement strand
TCGCATGAACAGCATCCTTCTCATCGCCCATGCCCCCCTGGCGCACGCCCTACGCCAGTGTGCACTGCACGTCTTTCCCGACTGCGAGCAGGACATTGCCGCCATCGACGTCCAGCCCAACGTGTCGCCCGAGGAGACGCTGGCTGCAGCGCGCATCACCCTGGCTCAGCTGCTGGGCCGTTCACCGCGCTCCAAGGTCCTGGTGCTGGCCGACGTGTTTGGCGCCACGCCGTGCAACGTCGCCCAAAAACTGGTCGACGGCACCCATACGAAGCTGGTGGCCGGCATCAACCTGCCCATGCTGCTGCGCGCCGTGACCTATCGGCACGAGCCGCTCGATGCCCAGGTGCAGCGGGCGATTGCGGGCGGTACGTCGGGCGTCATGCAGGTGGCGGTGGCTGCACCCCAGAACCAGGCAAGAAGAAAGCACAGTGATCAAGAAATCCGTGACCATCAGCAATAAGCTCGGGCTGCATGCGCGGGCATCGGCCAAGCTCACCAAGCTGGCAGGCAGCTATCCGTGCGAAGTGTGGCTTTCGCGCGGGGACCGCCGGGTGAACGCCAAGAGCATCATGGGGGTGATGATGCTGGCCGCCGGCCTTGGCGTCGCCATCGAGCTGGAGACCAACGGCGATCAGGAGGGCCAGGCCATGGACGCGCTTGTAGCCTTGATGAACGACAAGTTCGGCGAAGGCGAATGATGTTGCCCCCAGGCTTTTCACGCCACTGCGTGCCGTGTAACGCCACCCCCCGGGGGGGCTGGCCGCGCTTGGGGCGGCCCGGCGCTTGGCCGATGCCCCCAGGCTTTTCACGCCGCTGCGCGCCGTGTAACGCCACCCCCCGGGGGGGCGCGCCGCGCTTGGGGCGGCCCGGCGCTTGGCCGGAGCTTCGCTCATGACACTCTCGATCCACGGCCTCCCCGTTGCCCGTGGCATTGCGATCGGGCGCGCCGTCATGGTCGTGTCCAGCCGCCTGGACGTGGCGCACTACTTCATCAAGCCCGAGGAAGTCGAGTCCGAGGTCGACCGGGTGCGGGCTGCACGCGACGCCGTCACCGGCGAGCTGCACCGGCTGCAGGCCAGCGTGGCCCAGATGGGGCCCAACGACGCACCGCACGAGCTTGCCGCCTTGCTCGACGTGCACCTGATGCTGCTGCAGGACGAGGCCCTCACCGGCGGCGTCAAACACTGGATCAGCGAGCGCCTCTATAACGCCGAGTGGGCACTCACCACGCAGCTGGAGATCATCGCCCGCCAGTTCGACGAAATGGAGGACGAGTACCTGCGCGAGCGCAAGGCCGACCTCGAGCAGGTGGTCGAGCGCATGCTGCACCAGATGAAGGGCACGGCTGCGGTGCTCGCACCCACGCCGCCGCGGCCCAAGCACAAGCCGGGCGAAGAGCTCGATCCGCTCGCGGCCGATGCGTTCGATGCGCCGCTGGTGCTCATTGCGCACGACCTTGCGCCGGCCGACATGCTGCAGTTCAAGAAGAGCGTGTTCGCCGGCTTCGTCACCGACGTGGGCGGGCGCACTTCGCACACCGCCATCGTGGCGCGCAGCATGGATATTCCGGCCGTGGTGGGGGCGCGCAGCGTCAGCCAGCTGGTCCGGCAGGACGACTGGGTCATCATCGACGGCGACAGCGGCGTGGTCATCATCGACCCCTCGCCGATCATCCTGGCCGAGTACGGCTTCAAGCAGCGCCAGGGCGACCTGGAGCGCGACCGGCTTTCGCGCCTGCGGCACAAGCCGGCGGTGACGCTGGACGGCCAGCGCGTCGACCTGCTGGCCAACATCGAGATGCCCGAGGACACGCTGGGCGCGGTCAAGGCCGGCGCGGTTGGCGTCGGGCTTTTCCGAAGCGAGTTCCTCTTCATGGGCCGCGAACAGCAGCACCAGACGCGACTGCCCAACGAAGAAGAGCAGTACCAGGCCTACAAGCGCGCGGTGGAAGGCATGCAGGGCATGCCGGTGACCATTCGCACCATCGACGTCGGGGCGGACAAGCCCCTGGACGGCAAGCTGCGCGAGGATTCGCACCTCAACCCGGCCCTGGGCCTGCGCGCCATCCGCTGGAGCCTGGCCGATCCGTCGATGTTCCTCACCCAGCTGCGCGCCATCCTGCGGGCATCGGCGCATGGCGAGATCCACCTGCTCATTCCCATGCTGGCGCATGCCAGCGAGATCCGGCAGACGCTCTCGCTGCTGGACTTTGCCCGCGCCGAGCTCGACAACCGCGGCGCCGTCTACGGCGTGGTCAAGGTCGGCGCCATGATCGAGATCCCGGCCGCCGCGCTCACGCTGCGGACCTTCCTCAAGCACTTCGACTTCCTGTCGATCGGCACCAACGATCTGATCCAGTACACGCTGGCCATCGACCGCGCCGACGAATCGGTGGCGCATCTGTACGACCCGACGCACCCGGCCGTGCTGCGCCTGGTGGCCGACACCATTGCCGAATGCCGGCGCCTGGGCAAGTCGGTCAGCGTGTGCGGCGAAATGGCGGGCGACGTGGGCTTCACGCGCCTGCTGCTGGGCCTGGGGTTGCGCAGCTTTTCGATGCACCCGTCGCAGATTCTGGCGGTGAAGCAGGAAGTGCTGCGCGCCGACGTGAGCAAGCTGGAAGCGTGGGCGCAAGAGGTGGTCAACTCGGACGATCCGGCCGCGATGCTGGCCCTCAAGGCCTGAGCCGCACGCCCTTGCGCGTGTCGACGCAGCCCGTCGACATAAAACGAAACACGCCGAAACCCGGCCGAAAGGACTTCCGGCGGCCGGACCAGGAACATCGAGTCTTCCCAATGCACATCTGGACAAAGGAAGATTCCCATGCGACCCTGGTTCAAACGTTCTCTCTTCGGCGTGGCCGGTCTGGCCCTGGTGGCTGCCAGTGTTGGCGGCTGCGCCTACCAGCATGGCTGGCACGGCAACCCGGACGAGTTCCGCGCCAAGATGGTCGAGCGGGTGAGCGGCAAGCTCGACCTCGACGCGGCGCAGAAGCAGAAGCTCGCCGTGCTTGCAGAAAATATGCAGGCGCAGCGCGAAGCCCTGCGCGCCGGCAATGACCCGCGCGCGCAGTTTCGCCAGCTGTTCGCCGGTGACAAGCTCGACCAGGCCGGCGCCGCGCGCCTGATCGAAGAGAAGACCGCTGCCGTGAAAAACGGCAGCCCCGAAGTGATCGCCGCCGCGGCCGACTTCTTCGACAACCTGCGGCCCGACCAGCAGCAGAAGGTGCGCGACTTCATGGATCGCCGAGGCCGAGGCCACTGGGGCCACCATGGCTGATGCACCGGGTGGCGCTGTGCGCCTGCTGCTGCGTGCCGAGGGCTTGGCCCTGCTGCTGCTGTCCATGGGCGCCTTCGCGCGCTTCGGCGGCGAATGGAGCTACTTCGCGCTGACCTTCTTGCTGCCCGACCTGGCGCTGGTGGCCTACCTGGCCGGGCCGCGCGCGGGCGCCGCGGCCTACAACGCCGCGCATTCGCTGGTCGTGCCCGCCGCGCTGCTGGCGGTGGGGCTTGCGGCCGACTGGGCGCCGGTCTTCGACCTGGCCCTGGTCTGGGCAGCGCATATCGGGCTGGATCGGGCCCTGGGCTTTGGCCTCAAGTACGCGCGCGGCTTTGCCTATACGCACCTGGGCCAGCTCGGTCCGGTGGACCCCTGGTGAAGCTGCATGCAAGGAGCACGGCGTGACCGACAATCGCGCCATGCCCCGCATCCTGCTGATCGACGACGACGAGCATCTGGCGGCGCCGCTGGCCAGCTATTTTTCGCGCTTCGACTTTTTGCTGGACAGCGCCTCCCACCCCAGCGAAGGCCTGGCCAAGCTGCGGCAAGGCGGCTACGACGCCGCCATCCTCGACGTGATGCTGCCCGAGATGGACGGCTTTGCGCTGTGCCGCGAAATCCGCAAGACCAGCGACATCCCGATCGTGATGCTCACCGCGCGCGGCGAAGTCATGGACCGGGTGGTCGGCCTGGAACTGGGCGCCGACGACTACCTGCCCAAGCCCTTCGAGCCGCGCGAGCTGGTGGCGCGGCTGCAGACCATCCTGCGCCGCCAGCGTGTGCCCGCTGCGCCATCGGCGGGCGCTGCATCGCCATCGCGGCGCGAGTTCGAGGGCCTGTCCATCGACCTGGACAAGCGCGAGGTGCTGCGCCAGGGCGAGCGGGTGGAGCTCACCGGCACCGAGTTCGAGCTGCTGGCCCTGCTGGCCAGCGAGCCGGGCAAGGTGTTCGGCCGCGACGACATCCTCAACCGCCTGCGCGGCCACGAGGCCGAGCTGTACTCGCGCGCCGTCGACATCGTCATCAGCCGCTTGCGCAAGAAGCTCGAGCCGCTGGACTGCATCAAGACGTTGCGCAACGCGGGCTACGCGTTGGCAGTCGGAAAGAGCGGCAGCGTGTGAAGCGCAGGCACGGCACGCCCGATCGATCGCCGGTGCGCGGGCGAGGCCGTTCGTGGCATCGCCGCTGGCGGCACTCGCTGCGCTGGCGCCTGGTCACGATGTTCGTGGTCATGGCCCTGGTGATGACGGCGGTCTTCCTCGGGGGCATGCGCAGCGTCGTCTCCGGCGGCTGGCGCGACGCGGGGCGGCCGCTGATCGCCGACTACATCGACCGGCTCGCCGCCGAGATCGGCACGCCGCCCGACGCGGCACGCGCCAAGGCGCTGACCGAGCGGCTGCCGCTGGCGGTGCGCATCGAAGGGCCGGTGGTCAACTGGGAATCGCATCCGGGACGCATGCAGGGGCGCGGCTTCGAGGCTCGCGCCGGCAACTTCTTCAGCCGCACCACGGCCGACGGCCATCGCATCAGCTTCGGCCTGGGCAGCCTTCCCTGGCAGCGGGGGCCGCACGCGGTAGGCTGGCTCACCTTGGGCGTGCTGTTGCTGCTGGTGCTTGCCGCCTATGCCTTGGTCAGGCGCCTGCTGCGGCCGCTGGACGACATTGGCGCCGGTGCGCAGCGCTTCGGGCGCGGCGACTTCGACAAGCCCATCCCGATCCGCCGCAACGACGAGCTGGGTGACCTGGCCCAGCGCATCAACACCATGGCGCACGACATCAGCGACATGCTGGATGCCAAGCGTGCGCTGCTGCTGGCGTTGAGCCACGAGCTGCGCTCGCCGCTCACCCGTGCGCGGCTCAATGCCGAGCTTTTGCCGGCCACGGCCGAGGGCGCAACCGAGCGCGAGGCCTTGCTGCGCGACCTGGGCGAGATGCGCGACCTGATCAGCGACCTGCTCGAAAGCGAGCGCCTGGCGAGCCCCCACGCGGCCCTGCTGCGCGAGCACATCGACCTGGCCACGCTGGTGCACGACGTGGTCGCCGAGTTGCCGCACGAGGACGAAGTGGAGCTGGACCTGCCGCCGGACATTCCGCTCATGTCGCTCGATCGCACGCGCATGCGCCTCATGCTGCGCAACTTGCTGGACAACGCGCTGCGCCATGGGGGCGCGTCCGCAGGCGCCCTGCAGTCGCCCAGGCTTTCGCTTCGCAGGGTGGAAGGCGCGGTGGAGATCGAGGTGCGCGACTTCGGCCCCGGCGTGGACGACGCCCAGATCGAGCACCTGGCCGAGCCCTTCTTTCGCACCGACAGCGCCCGCCAGCGCGCTACCGGCGGCGTGGGCCTGGGGATGTACCTGTGCAAGCTGGTGGCGCTGGCGCACGGCGGCAGCTTCGAGTTGCGCAACGCCCGGCCGGGCCTGTCGGTGCGGGTGGCGCTGTCGCTTGCGCAACCGCCGGATGGCGACGCGCCGGCTACCATCCGCGCCCGGGCCCCCCGCCCGCATGGAGACGTCGCATGAACAACACCTTCACTTCGATCACCAACCACCAGGTCCGCCTGGCCAAGCGGCCCGAAGGCACGCCCAAGCGCGACGACTGGTCTTTCACCGCCGAGCCTGCGGGGCAGCCGGCCGATGGCGGCGTGCTGGTGCAGACCCTGTCGCTGTCGCTCGATCCGGCCATGCGCGGCTGGATGAACGAGGGCAAGAGCTACATCCCGCCAGTGGAGCTCGGCGCGGTGATGCGCGCCGGCGGCGTCGGCCGCGTTGTGGTCTCGCGCAATCCTGCCTTTGCGGTGGGCGATGTGGTCTACGGGACGCTGGGCGTACAGGAGTACTGCCTGGTCGCGCAGGAAGACATCAAGCGCTCGGGCCTGGCGAAGATCGACCTGCGCGCCGGCACCGTGGGCCAATGGCTCAACGTGCTGGGCATGCCGGGCATGACGGCGTACTTCGGCCTGATGGATGTGGGCCTGCCCCAGGCCGGCGAGACGCTGGTCGTCTCCGGTGCCGCCGGCGCCGTGGGGCAGACGGTGGGCCAGCTGGCCAAGATCAAGGGCTGCCGCGTGGTCGGCATCGCAGGCGGTGCGGCCAAGTGCGACTGGGTGGTCAAGGAACTGGGCTTCGATGCCTGCATCGACTACAAGGCCGGCGCCGCCGCCGTCCGTGAAGGCCTGAAGGAGCACTGCCCGAAGGGCGTGGACATCTACTTCGACAACGTCGGCGGCGACATCCTCGACGCGGTGCTGGCCCGGCTGGCGCGCGGCGCCCGCATCATCATCTGCGGTGCCATCAGCCAGTACAACAACACGACGCCGGTGCAAGGGCCCAAGAACTACCTGAGCCTGCTGGTGAATCGCGCGCGCATGCAGGGCATCGTCGTGTTCGACTATGCCGATCGCTACCACCTGGCCGCTGCGGAGATGGCCGGCTACCTGAAGGACGGCCGCATGAAGAGCCGAGAAGACGTGGTCGAAGGCGGCGTGGCCGCCTTCCCGGAGGCGCTGCTCAAGCTCTTTACCGGCGAGAACTTCGGCAAGCTCGTGCTGAAGATCGCGGACTGATCCGCGCCAGTGGCGACAAGCGCGCCCCTACAGGCGCAACAGCAGCGCCGACGCGGTGCAGGCCAGCAGGAACGGAACGCTGATGCGGTGAAACTCGCGCAGCCCGTTGGGCAGCTTGGCCAGCCGCAGCGCAATCAGGTTGGCAAGGGAGCCGATCACGCAGCCGAAGCCGCCCACGCTCGCGCCAGCGGCCAGGGCCGGCAGGTCGTGCACATAGCGCTCCAGCAGGATGGCGGCCGGCACATTGCTGATGAACTGCGAGACGGCGACCGCGGCCAGATAGGCGCGCCAGCCTTCGCCAATGGGCAGCTGGCTGGCCCAGCCGGCCAGCGCGGGCAACGCGGCGAGCTGGCGCAAGTCGATGAACATGAGGCCGATGATGGCCAGCAAGGTCCAGTCGATGGCCAGCAGCAGGCGCGGGCGCCACAAGGCGTAGGCACCCAGCACAAGCGACAGGCCCCACGGCAGCCAGCCCTTGTCCAGCGCCACGACGAACAGCACGAACAGCAATACGGACGCTGCCAGCAGGCGCGGCTCGCGCGGCGACTCGTCCTGCGATTCGCGCAGTGTGATGGGTGTGCGCGGCATGAGCAGCCACCAGGCCACCACGAGCCAGCCCAGCATGACCGCCACCGTGGGCGCCATCATCCACATGAAGCCGACAAAGCTCTCGCCCGAGCGCTGCCAGAGAAACAGGTTCTGCGGATTGCCGATGGGCGTGAGGGCGGAGCCGGCATTGACCGCCAGCGCCTGCAGCACCACCAGCCGCGCCAGCGGCAGATGCGCCTGCTGCGCCAGTGCGCGCGTGAGCGGCACCAGCAGGAACAGGCTCACGTCGTTGGTCACCAGGGCGGAGAGCAGGGCGGCGGTGGCGGTGAGCACGGCGGCCAGGGTGTGCTCGTGGTGCGTGTGCATCAACAGCCGGCGCGCCGCCGACTGCAGCATGCCGCTGCGCTCCACGCCTTGCGTGATGGCCAGCAGGCCGGCGAGCGCGCCAATGGTGTGCCAGTCGACCAGCCGCACATACGCCATGGGCGACTGACGCTGGATGACACCCAGCACCACAGCGGCGCCCACCAGGATCCAGAGCAGCCAGTTGCCGCCACCGGCATCGGCCTGGTGGTCGGAGCTCAGTTCACGTGCCTTTGATTGGCCGTGCGGCAGCGGGTTGCCAGTCATGTGCTGGCTCAAGTCCCAGCCCCCCGGCCCTGCGAAGCAAGCCGGTCGCGCAGTTCGCGCTTGAGCACCTTGCCGATGGCGCTGCGCGGCAGCTCGTCGACCAGCAGGAGCCGCGCCAGGCGCTGGGTCTTGCCCAACTGCGCGTTGGCCCAGGCGCGCAGGGTTTCGGCATCGATGGATTCGGTGCCCTCTGTGGCCACCACCACGAAGGCGACCGGCGTTTCGCCCCATTCCTGGCTCGGCACGCCCACCACCGCGGCTTCGAGCACGGCAGGATGCTGGCGCACCACGGCTTCCAGGTCGCTGGGGTAGATGTTGAAACCGCCGCTGATGATCATGTCCTTGCGGCGATCGAACAGGGTGAGAAAGCCCTCGGCATCGAAGCGGCCGATGTCGCCGGTGCGTATGAAGCGCTTGCCGCTCGCGTCGAACCACTCGGCCTCGCGCGTCTTTTCGGGCTGGCCGTGGTAGCCGGTCATCATGCCGGCCGAATGCCCCACCACCTCGCCCGCCTCGCCGGGCGCGACTTCTCGGCCCGCCTCGTCGATCAGCCGGATGTCGCTGCCCTCGGCCGGGCGGCCCACGGTATGCAGCTTGTCGGGGTGCAGGTGCGCTTCGAGGATGCAGGTGCCGCCGCCTTCGGTCATGCCATAGAACTCGACCAGCCCGCCGGGCCAGCGCTTGAGGACATCGGCCTTGAGGGCGGCGTTGAAGGGTGCGCTGGTGCTGAACTTGTAGCGGTACGCCGACAGGTCGTGCCTTTCGAAGTCGGGCCGGGCCATCAGCCGCTGGTACTGCACCGGCACGAGCATGGTGTGCGTCACGCGCTGCGCCTGGGCCAGTTGCAGGTAGCGGCCGGCATCGAACTTGGGCATGAGGCTGGCGCAGCCGCCGTAGGCCAAGGTGGGGAAGAACACGACCAGCGTGGTGTTGGAATACAGGGGCGTCGACAGCAGCGTGACGGTCTGCGGGCTGTACTCGTACCTTGCGCCTCGCCGCACATGCGCCCAGCGCATGCCGTGGCCCTGGACGATGCCCTTGGGCTCGCCGGTCGTGCCGGACGAATAGATGATGTTGAAGGGCGTGCCGGGTTCAACGCTCGCGGGCTTTGGCTTCGTGCCTGGTGCGCCCAGCCAGCTGTCGAAGGCGTCGTTGCCGCTGCCGTCGAGCGTGATGCGGCGCACGCCGGTCACTTCGCGCAGTACATCGGCGGTGCTGGCGTCGAGGAAGAGCAGCTGCGCACCCGCGTCCTGCACCATCCGCACCAGGCTGGCCGGCGTCGAGCTCGGCGCCAGCGGCGCCACCGCCACGCCCGCGCGCAAGGCGCCGAGAAACAGCGCCGCATAGTCGACCGACGAGGCGGCGCAAACCGCCACCGCATCGCCCTTTTTCAGGCCGTCGCGCTGCAGCGCGGCAGCCACGCGATTCATGCGCTCGTCGAGCTGTCGATAGCTGAGACTGCGTGAATCGTCGCGCAGCGCGGGGTTGTCGGGGCGCAGCGCGGCATGCAGGCCGATCAGCTCGGCGATGGTGCCGAATTCCTGGTTGATGGCGGTTTCGAAGTCGGGCAAGGAAGGCATAGCCCCCGAGCCTACGACCAAGCGCCGCTACAAGCCAAGCGTGCCGAGTCCCGGATGTTCATCGGGCCTGCGGCCTTGCTGCCGGAAGACAGGCCGGGTGTTGCGCAGGGAAATCGCAGTCCCATAATCGCGCCCGCCCCGAGCCCATCGGGAATCAACGAAGGAGCCCATGGACCGTCTGCAAGCCATGACGACATTTGTCGCAGTGGTCGACTGCGGTGGCTTTGCCAGCGCTGCGCGCCGGCTCAACCTGTCGCCGCCCGTCGTCACCCGCGCGGTGGCCGAGCTGGAAGAGCGGCTGCAACTGCGCCTGCTCACCCGCACCACCCGAATGGTGCGGGTCACCGAGGCTGGCGCCCGGTATGCGGAGGATTGCCGCCGGATCCTGGCCGAAATCGAAGAGGCCGAGTCGGCTGCCGCCGGCACCCACGGTGCGCCTCGCGGCACGCTCAGCCTCACGGCGCCCGTGCTGTTCGGCCAGATGTACGTTACGCCCGTGCTCGCCGGCTACCTGCAGCGCTACCCCGAGGTCGATGCGCAGTGCCTCTTCCTCGATCGCGTCGTCAACCTGATGGAAGAGGGCGTCGACGTGGCCGTGCGCATCGCCGAACTGCCCGACTCGTCGATGCAGGCGGTGCGCGTGGGCCGCGTGCGCCGCGTGCTGGTGGCTGCGCCCGCCTACCTGCAGGCGTGCCGTGCGCCGGAGCGGCCGCAGGACCTGACCCAGCACGTGACCATTTCGGCCTCGGGTGTGGCAACGCAGCCCGAATGGCGCTTCAGCATCGATGGCCGCGCGACCACCCAGCGCGTGACGCCGCGCATGCGCACCACCACCAACGATTCGGCGATCTCGGCTGCGCTGGCCGGCCTGGGCATTGCCCGCCTGCTGAGCTACCAGGTTGCGCCGCACGTGGCCAGCGGCGCGCTGGTGCCGCTGCTGGAGGAGTTCGAGGGTGCGCCGGTGCCGATCCACGTGGTTCACCAGGAGGGGCGGCGCGCCACCCAGAAGGTGCGCAACTTCATCGACATGGCCGTGGATTCGTTGCGCGCCAATCCTGCGCTGCGCTGACCAGCTTCTTTCTGCTGGCTCACAGCGCCAGTTTGACTCGCCTCAGGTGCCGGTGATCGGCGAGTTGGGCGACCAGTCGCGAAACCTCCAGCGCAGCGGCAGCGCATCGCGCAGGCGCAGGCCGCTTTCGATGCGAAAGCGCCAGGCGCGCTCGGCCCCATTGAAGGCCCGAAGCTCCGCCGCGCCGTCCCACACCACCTCGGTGGTGCCCGTGAGCGAAAGCAGCTCGCCGGTGTCGAAGTCGATGAACAGCACGCCGGCGCGCGGATTGAGCTGCATGTTGCCCAGTGTCATGAAGAAGTGGTTGCCGGCGTAGTCGGGCACCAGCAAGGTGTGCTCGTCTTCGATCTTCACGAAGCCGGCACGCCCCCCGCGGTGCGACACGTCGGCGCCGCGGTCGCCGTCGCCATCTTGCTGCGGCACGGCAGTGGCCACGAAGAGCGTGTCCGCGCGCGCCACGGCTGCGCGCGCCTCGCCGTCGAGCGATGCCAGCGCGTCGATGCCGCGCGGCCGCACGTCCGATGCATCACGCACCCATTCGAACTCCCGGCCCTGGATGTACCGGGGGCAGTTGCCCGTCGACTGTTCCACGCAAAGGCTGAAGCCATGTTCGCCGACGCGCGTCACGCGCCCGTTGACCCGGTTGCGCCGGCGGGTATGAAGCTCGATGCCCAGGAAGCCCAGGCGCGCGTCAGGTACGAGCGCTTGCGCCAGCGGGTCGCCCTCGATGGGCTGGGCGCTGAATTCGAGCCGCAGAGCGTCGGGTGCCTGCACGAACCCTGGTTGCCCCACCAGGACCGATGCCCAAGGCCGGCCTTGGCCATCGACCGAGCCGGCGAGCATGAAGGGCAGTTGCTCGAAGAAGCGCTGGTGCTGCTCGGGCATCCAGGTGCGGATGGCGCGCTGGCCGATGCCGCGCATGCGCTCGGCAATGCCCAGGCGCTCCTGCACCGAGCGCTCGCCAGCGTGGAACGGGTTGTCTTGGCGGGGGCTGAGGGTGTCCATGGCATTCAGGCCGCCGAGCGCAGGCCGACCGGTGTTTGCACGAACGGCACGAAACCGGGCAGCGCTTCGATGCGTGCGAGCCAGTTGCGCAGGGCCGGGTAGGGCGCCAGGTCCACGTTGCCCTCCGGGGCCGCCGAGATGTAGCTGTAGCCGGCGATGTCCGCAATGGTGGGCGCATCGCCGACCAGGAAAGTGCGCTCGGCCAGGTGCAGTTCCATCACCTTGAACAAGGCATGCGCCCGTGCAATGGCCTCGTGCGGATCTCGCTGGACGCCGAAGACGTTGATCAGCCGTGCCGTAGCCGGCCCAAAGGCGATCTGGCCGGCGGCCACCGACAGCCAGGCTTGCACGCCGGCCTGCGCCGCCGGGTCGCGCGGCAGCCAGCGGCGTTCATCCGCGTCGTGGCGCGTGGCCAGGTACACGAGGATGGCGTTGGAGTCGAAGACGGTGGTGCCGTTGTCCACCAGCACCGGGACTTGGCCAAAGGGGGAAATCTTCAGGAATTCCGGTGCCTTCTGTTCGCCCTTTCTCAGGTCGATCTCGATCAATTCGCAGGGCAGACCCAGCAGTCCCAATGCCAGCTGCACGCGGTGCGAGTGGCCGGACAGGGGATGGCGGTAGAGCTGAAGCGGTGGGCGGTTGTTGGTCATGGCTTCTCCAGAAGAAGGTTGAAGACATGACTGTGGTGCCTGGCCTCGTGGGGGAGAAGTGACATGGCCGGCAAGGCAGTCTTTCTGCTTTGGAAACAAAGACGTGACAAATGACGAGTGCGGATGCTCACTTACGTTCTATATGAATGTAATTGAATTGTTATTTTGCGTGCCAAATTCTCAATAGATTATTGATTGACTGTTAATTGAAGCGCTTATTGTGGTGTGAATTTCACGTTTCAATTTACCCAAAAGTGGATAAATGTTAAACGTGAACTTTTTGCTATCTTATTGCGGTGTGGCAAAACTAGACTTCGCATCCTGTCTTGCACCAGCGAGCAGATTTTGGCTTCAATTCTCAATTTACTTTCAATTAACTTCTATTTGGAAATTCAAATGCAAAAGAAAGCAGCTCTTCTGAACGCCGCCGCCTTCGCCGTGGTCGGCCTGCTGTCGCAAGGCGCGTTCGCCGCCGACGGCACGATCAATTTCGAGGGTGAGATCATCAATTCCACCTGTTCCGTCTCTCCCAAGAGCCAGAACATGACCGTGCCGCTGGGCAAGATCAAGTCCTCCGTCCTGAAGGTCGCGGGCGATCTGTCCACGCCGTCGAAATTCACCATCGACCTCCTGGATTGCGACGCAGCCAAGGCAAAGGTGACCTTCTCCGGTCCGCCCGACGCCATCAATACCGACCTGCTGCGCCTTGCCGGCGGCCTCGTGGGAACCACGCAAGCCACCAACGTTGGCGTCCGCATCGAAGATTCTTCTGGCGTGCAGATCAAGCTGGGCCAAGAGTCGCAGGAATACGCGGTTCTGCCCGGTGCCAATTCGCTCCAGTTCCAGGCGCGCTACCAAGCTACGGGCCAGTCGACCGTGGGTATCGCCAACGCCACGGCGCAATTCACCATCGCCTACCAGTAAGCAATTCACTCGCACGGCCTCGGTCTGGGCAGACCGATCGGCGCCGTGCGGTGACTGCTCGGTTCCGCGTTCGACCGGCGTCGAACGCGTCGCGATGCACTCGCGCGCGGCATCCACTTCCAACGCGCGTCTCCATACCTCTGAGAGATCCCATGTACAGCAAGAACAGCCTTCGCTGGGCGGCCGGCATCCTGTTGGCGCTCGGCCTCAACTTGTCGGCGACTGCCGGGGTGGTGCTTAGCGGGACCCGCGTGATCGTGCGTGAGAACCAGCGCGAAGCCTCCATCCCCGTCAGCAATCCCAGCAATACGCCATTCGTGGTGCAGTCCTGGATCGATGAGGGCGAGGGCAAGAACAAGACCCCCTTCGTGGTTACTCCTCCGCTGCAGCGCCTCGACCCCGGGAAGGAAAACATTCTGCGGATCATGCGCGTGTCGGGTTCGTTGCCGACCGATCGCGAATCGCTGTTCTGGCTCAACGTGAAGGAGATTCCCGAGAAGGCCAATGAAGAAAACGTGCTGCAGATCGCCGTGCGCACGCGCATCAAGCTGTTCTATCGGCCCACAAGCCTTCCTGGCAACGCGCTGGAAGCGCGCCAGCAACTCCAGTGGGCGGTCACCACGGACAAGGGGCATGCGGCCATCAAGGTGGCCAACCCCACGCCGTACCACATCACGCTCAACTCCATGAAGGTGAATGGCGGCCAGCAAGAAATCAAGCCGCAGATGGTTGCGCCTTTCGGCGAGATGACTCTGCCGCTGGACGCGGTGAAGTCACCTCAGGAGGTTCAGTTCAACTTCACAACGATCAACGACTACGGCGGCGACACCCCGGAGGAAATGGTCCGCATACCGGTGGCCGACAAGCCCGTGGCGCTGAAGGCCGAAGTGGTCCAGAAGCCGGCCGCGGGTGACGAGAAGAAGTAAGAACAAAAAAGGGGAGATCATGCGTGTCCGCAACAGTGCTGTCCTTCGGTTGCCG
>JAFECZ010000869.1 GCA_018241905.1 Pseudomonadota bacterium | reverse complement strand
GCTGCAGAAGGCGCAGGGCCAGCTTCTGGTTCACCGCGTTGTCCTCGGCGAGGAGAATGCGCAAGGGGTGGCGCTGGCCCAGGCCCGAATCGATCTGCGGCTTGTGGTCCTCGGCATCCGTCTTGTTGCGCGGCGCCGCCGGCTTGCCGCTGCCCGCCCGGCCGGCCAGCAGGTTCATGAGCGTGTCGAACAGCTGCGACTGCCGCACCGGCTTGGCCAGGAACGCGTCGAAGAGCTTTTCCGCGTCGCCCGATTCGCGCCGCCCCAGCGAGCTGAACAGCACCAGCGGCAGGGCAGGCCGCAACTGGCGCACGCGGCGTGCAAGTTCGACGCCGTCCATCTCGGGCATGTGCATGTCGATGATGGCCAGGTCGAAGGCTTCGTCGCCTTGTTCCTCGAGCAGTTGCAGCGCCTTCGCGGGCGCCTCGACCGGCAGCGACTCCATGCCCCACTTGGCCGCCTGCAGCGCCAGCACGCGGCGGTTGGTGGCGTTGTCGTCCACCACCAGCAGCCGCCGCCCCCGCAATTGTTCCTGCACGCCCAGCACTTCGTGCCGGCGGCTGGCCGGCACCTGCGCGGCCGGCGCCTCGATGGTGAAGGAGAAGGTCGCGCCGCGGCCCGGCCCGTCGCTCTGCGCCCACATGGTGCCGCCCATCAGCTCGGCCAGGCGCCGGCTGATGGCCAGGCCCAGGCCCGTGCCGCCGTACTTGCGCGTGGTGCTGGAATCGGCTTGCGAGAAGGACTGGAACAGGCGCTCCATGCCCTGGGGCGTGAGGCCGATGCCGGTGTCGCGCACCGCAAAGGTCAGTTGTTGCAAGCCGGTGGGCAGCAGCTGCGCGCGCAGGCTCAGCACCACTTCGCCGCTTTCGGTGAACTTCACCGCATTGCTCAGCAGGTTCAGAAGGATCTGGCGCAGCCGGGCCAAGTCGCCGCGAATGGCCAGCGGCACGTCGCCTTCGAACACGTAGGCCAGGTCGAGGTGCTTCTCGGTGGCGCGGGTGCTCACCAGGTCCATGGCGGCTTCGACGCAGTCGCGCAGCTCGAAGGGCCGCGCCTCGATCTCCATGCGGCCCGCCTCGATCTTCGAGTAGTCGAGGATGTCGTTGATGATGGTCAGCAGCGCATCGCCCGACTCGCGGATGGTGGCGGCATAGTCCTGCTGCTCGGCGTCGAGCTGCGTGTCCAGCAGCAGGCCGCTCATGCCGATGACCGCGTTCATGGGCGTGCGGATCTCGTGGCTCATGGTGGCCAGGAAGGCGCTCTTGG
>JAFECZ010000868.1 GCA_018241905.1 Pseudomonadota bacterium | reverse complement strand
CGCACGAAGATCTCGTTGGACAGAACGTCCAGCGGCTTCTGTACTTCTCCCTGGACGTTGATTGCGCCGCCCGCAGGCATGGCGCTGCTGAGTGTGCCGCCGAGCGCTCCGCGCGAGACGATGCGGGCCAGCGCCTTGCAGGCGAGCGAGACGTCGAGTAGTAGCGCGTTGAGTTCGCCGCTGGCCCTGGGGTGGCGGCTGCGCTGCTCGATCAGATAGCGGGTCAGGGTCCAGCGACCGGTCAATGGCATGGCGTCCTCGGTATATTTCTCAATCCGCAAACACCCTGCTGGCCCGGATGTCCTCCGGCAGCAGCGTGGTCAGGTCATCCTGGGTCAACTCGCGTTCGCGGTCAGCGAACAGCCGGCTGGCCTGACGCAGGCGGGCCCGGTCGAGCGCATTGCGTACGCTGCGAGCGTTGGCAAAGTGCGGCTGGGTGATGCGACGCGTGAGGTACTCGCCGAAGTTTTCGCGCGCGCCGCTGGCAAAGCGGTAGCTCATGCCCTGCAGCATCCGCTCGGCGATCAACTCCAGCTCGCCGTGGCTGTAGTCGGGAAAATCCAGGTGATGCGCGATGCGGCTGCTCATGCCCGGGTTTGAGCGGAAGAAGGTGTCCATGCGGTCCTTGTAGCCAGCTAGGATCACCACCAGGTCGTCGCGCTGGTTCTCCATCACCTGCAGCAGGATCTCGATCGCTTCTTGGCCGTAGTCGCGCTCGTTCTCTGGCTTGTAGAGGTAGTAGGCCTCGTCGATGAAGAGCACGCCACCCATCGCCTTCTTGAGCACCTCCTTAGTCTTGGGCGCTGTGTGGCCGATGTACTGGCCCACCAGATCGTCGCGCGTGACGGCCACCAGGTGGCCTTTGCGTACGTAGCCCAACCGGTGCAGGATCTCCGCCATGCGCATTGCCACCGTGGTCTTGCCTGTGCCAGGGTTGCCCGTGAAGCTCATGTGCAGCGAGGGGGCTTGGGCCTGCAGGCCCAGCGCCAGGCGCAGCCTGTCGATCACGAGCAGCGCGGCGATGTCGCGGATGCGTTGCTTCACCGGCGCCAGCCCAACTAGGTCGCGGTCGAGCTCCTCGAACACGGTCTCGATCTGGCTGTCGCGCAGCACGTCGCCGACGCTGCGTGGGATGGCCACAGACGCGGCCGGCTCGATGGCCGCGGTTTGGCCAGCGGCAGCGAGAACGGCATAGTTCGGCTTAGTCATGCCGCCTCCTTGCATCGCCCGCTGGGGCGCCCAGCTCGCGCCGCATTGCGTCGATTACGGCACGGTAG
>JAFECZ010000867.1 GCA_018241905.1 Pseudomonadota bacterium | reverse complement strand
CGGCCATTAGGATCATCCGGAAATTGGGATGAAGAATCAAATCGACGCACTTATTGTTCCGCCCTGATCGCCTTGTTGCTTCTAACTATTCGCCTTTCGGCAATTCAAATTAAAACACCCGAGGTGATCGCAATGAATTCGACGACCAACCTATTGGGCAGCGAATTGCATCACGCAGTCGGCAGACCACAGTAACCGTATGTTTTTACCTTGAATTTGGATGTATTCGATAATTAGTGTTAACCCTTAAGGCGTACGCTTGCTGGCAATACGCGAACTATCCGAGTACAAGCGTTTTTCCTTTTTCAATGTGATACATCCCGCGCCACAAGCCGCCTCGTTCTCCTTCATTTCGTGCAAATTCCCACATTTCGGCAATCGATGATGCGTTCTGGACGCACGCATGCGGGGAAACGTCATTAACGGGATTTGGCGCCAGCGAGAATCCTGCGAACCGAGCCAGGCACAACTGGCGAAACGGTCCGGCACAAGAAATCAGGGGGAAATCGACGGTGAATCCATTGCCGCGCAACACGTCTCAAACGCTCGCTTCCACGCTGCTGGATCCAGCAAGCTATGTTCGGCATCCGCTGCACGGCAAGAGCGCCGTGTGGATGGAGAAGAACTGCTACACCGACCATTGGATCGAGGTGCTGCACGCCAACGGCCTGCCTCCCGAAGCGATGCTGCCCTTCGTGATCGGCATCGACTTCGAGGGTGACCAGTGGACGTTCTTCAAGCCGTCGCTGGACGAGCTGTGGGCGTTGTACGGGCTCAGGGTGAACGAACTCACGGTCTGGCGCCCGCTCATCGAACATCCGCAGGAGCACCTGGGGAACGGCCGCTACGTCATCACCGACGCCGATTCGTTCTGGCTGCCCGATACGCAAGGCACCGACCACAGGCAGAACCACGCCAAGACCTCGATCGTGCTGCAGGCCATCGACGTGCAGACCCGGCAGCTGGGCTATTTCCACAATGCCGGCTACTTCGTCTTGTCGGGCGAAGACTTTTCCCGCACCTTCCGATTGCAGGCAAGGGCGGACGAGATCTACCTTCCGCCCTACACCGAGATCGTGAGCCTTGATTCAGCCGGCGGCCACAAATCGCCCGACGACTTGCGTGCGCAGAGCCGGGTGCTGTGGCGCAAGCACCTGCAACGCACGCCGGCCTCCAATCCGGTGTTGCGATTCGCGCGGTACTTCGCGCAGATCCATCCGGAACTCCAGGCGCGGGGCCTCGCGTACTACAACGCCTGGGCCTTCGCGAACCTTCGGCAGC
>JAFECZ010000866.1 GCA_018241905.1 Pseudomonadota bacterium | reverse complement strand
CCCCTGCGTTGAGCGCGCCGACGCGTTCGGCCAAGGAATCGCGGGCGGTCAGGATGAGAGCAGGCAGTCGCTGGTCCCGTTCGCGCAGCCGCTGAAGTACCCGGGTGCCATCCATTCCTGGGAGCCCCAGGTCAAGCACCAGCGCATCGTGGTCGCGTTGCTGCAGCGCCCGGTCCGCCAGTCGGCCGTCGTCGACCCACTCGACCTGGATGCCCGCGTGTTCCAGCGCCTTGCACAGCCAGGTGCCAAGGGTGTGCTCATCTTCGGCCAGCAGGATTCGCATGCTGCAAATGCTAACCGCGTCGAACGCGTCAGTCAGGCTTGATGGCCGCCCGAGCAATCACCTTCTGCCAGCGTGCTTGCTCGCTGGCGATGAACTGGGCGAACTGCTCCGGCGTTCCGCCAATGACCTCCGCAGCATCCGCATGGAGGCGCTCCATGGATTCTGGCGACTTCACCGCTTTCATCGTGTGCTCGGACAGCTTGGCAACATTGGCCGGTGCCAGGTTGGCCGGTGCCATCAGGCCGTACCACTGGGTCATTTCAAAGCCAGGGTATCCCTGCTCGGCCACAGTGGCCACATCGGGCAGTTGGGGCAAACGCTTTGTGGAGCCAGTCGCAATGCAGCGCAGTTTTCCCGACTTGATGAACGGAATGACCGCTGCAGCGCCGATGGCCGAGGCTTCGAGGCGGCCAGAGAGCAGGTCCGTCATCATCGGACCGGTGCCGCGGTACGGCACGTGCAGCATGTACATGTCCGATGTCATCTTCAGGTACTCGAAGGCCAGGTGGCCGGCGCTTCCGTTGCCTGCAGAACCGTAGCTGAGCTTGCCCGGCTTGGACTTTACATAGGTCACGAACTCCTTCAGATTCTTTGCGGGCACGTCGGGGTGAACAACGTACAGGCTCGGCACCTTGGCCAGCAGGCTGATCGGCTTGAAGTCCTTGTTCGGGTCGTATGGCAGCTTGGCAAAGATGTAGGGGTTCACGGCCAGGGTGCCGATATGACCCAGGATGAGCGTGTGCTGGTCGTCGGCGCGCGCCACTTCCTGCATGGCGATGTTGCCGGCGGCCCCTGGCTTGTTGTCGACATACACGCTTTGGCCCAAGGTCTTGGACAACTCTGCTGCGGTGGACCGGGCAACGATTTCAGAACTGCCGCCCGGCGCAAAAGGCACCACGAAGCGAACATTCTTGTTCGGCCAGGTTCCTTGCGCCATCGCAAACTGGTGAACCAGGCCGCCGAGAGCCAGGGCGCCGCCGGACTGCAAGAGCTGTCGAC
>JAFECZ010000865.1 GCA_018241905.1 Pseudomonadota bacterium | reverse complement strand
CTTCGGCCGCCGCCACGTGGCGCCGCTGGTGCCGCGCTTTCATGCGCTGCACCCCGAGGTGACCATCTCGCTGAACCTGAGCGACCGGGTGATCGACGTGGCCGGCGAGAACTTCGATTGCGCGGTGCGCGTGGGCGACATGCCCGACTCCTCGCTGGTGAGCATGCGCCTGGCCGACAACCGGCGCCGCTGCGTGGCCACGCCCGCCTTCTTGCGCCGCCACGGCACGCCGCAGCACCCCAGCGACCTGACCCGCTTCGATTGCCTGACGCTGTCGAGCGATGCGTCACAGACGCGTGGCTGGGCATTTCAAGTGCGCAGGGCTGGCGTCGACGCGGGCGAGGCCGAATTGGAGGTGATCCACCTCAAGCCATCCGGCCCGCTCGACTGTTCCGACGGCCAGGTGCTGCACGACTGGTGCCTGGCCGGCCACGGCATCGCGTGGCGCAGCACCTGGGAGGTGGAGGCCGAGATCGACGCCGGCCTGCTGGTGCCGGTGCTGGATGAGTTCGCGGCGCCGCCCAACGGCATCTATGCGGTGTTCCCGCAGCGCAAGCACCTGCCCCTGCGGGTGCGTCTCTGGCTTGACTTCCTCAAGAGCGAATATGGCCGGCCCGAATACTGGGGCGGTACAGTCGCCCCGCCTTGGCCTCCCAACTCTCCTCAACCAACAATGAGAAAGCGCGCACGATGACTCTTGAAGCAATCCTGGCCTACGTGCATTTCCTGGCCATCCTGACCATGGTGGTCTTCATCTCCAGCGAGGCGGCCCTGTGCCGCGTGGAGTGGCTCAACAAGGCCGTGGTCGAGCGGCTGGCTCGCGTCGACATGATCTACGGCATGGCCGCCATCCTGGTGCTGGCCACTGGCGTAGCGCGCACCGTGTGGGGCGTGAAGGGCACGGCCTGGTACTGGAGCAACCCGCTGCTGCACGTGAAGCTCACTCTGTTCATCGTCGTCGGCCTGATTTCCATCGTTCCGACCATGACCTACCTGCGCTGGCGCAAGCAGCTGCGCGCCACCGGCGCGCTGCCGGCCGAAGCCGAGGTGCGCAAGACGCGCAAGCTGGTCATGATCCAGGCCCACATCCTGGTGCTGATCCCGCTGTTCGCGGTGTTCCTGGCGCGTGGCTTCGGCAAGTAGCCCGGCCCGGAAAGCGGGAAGGCCCGCGTGCAGCGGGCCTTCTTGTTTGCGTTGCAGGGAAATCAGCCCTTGGCCGCGTCCGCTTCGCACTTCTTCATGAAGCTGTTCTTGGCCGCGCCGGACAGCGCCTTGCCGTTCTTG
>JAFECZ010000864.1 GCA_018241905.1 Pseudomonadota bacterium | reverse complement strand
AAGCGGCCGCCGGCAGGGGCGGCGTGCCGCAATGCGGCGCGATCAGTCGCGGTGCGCCTGCAGACGCTGCAAGCCGGCCTGCAGGTCGGCGATGAGGTCCTTCGGATGCTCGAGGCCGATGTGGATGCGCAGGCAGGCCTCGCCCTTTTGCAGGGGCGATCCGAGGCGGTAGTCGGCCGCCTTGACCGGAATGGCCAGGCTCTCGAAGCCGCCCCAGCTGTAGCCCATGCCGAACCAGCGCATGCTGTCCAGCATGGCGGCCACGGCACCCTCGCTGACCGGATGCAGGATCACCCCGAACAGGCCGCTGGCGCCGGTGAAGTCGCGCTTCCACAGCTCGTGCCCGGGCGCGCCGGGCAGCGCCGGGTAAAGCACCTCGCGCACCTGCGGCTGCTCGCGCAGCCAGGCCGCGACTTCCAGCGCGCCCTCCTGGTGCTGGCGCAGCCGCGTGGCCAGGGTGCGCAGCCCGCGCAAGCCGAGGTAGGCGTCGTCCGGGCTGACCGTGATGCCCATCGCGCCGTGCAGGCCGCGGATCTGGCGGTAGACGTCGCGGTCGCGGGCGATGATCACGCCCAGCAACGCGTCCGAATGGCCCACCACGTACTTGGTCAGCGAGTGGATCGACACGTCCACGCCGTGCTTGATCGGATTGAAGCCCAGCGAAGTGGCCCAGGTGTTGTCCATCAGCACCCGGGCGCCGCGGGCGTGCGCCACCTCGCAGATGGCCGGAATGTCCTGCACCTCGAAAGTGCCCGAGCCGGGCGACTCGGTGTAGACGGCCACGGTGTTGGGCTGCATCAGTTCGGCAATGCCGGCGCCGACGAGCGGGTCGTAGTAGGTCGTGCTCACGCCCAGTTGCTTGAGCACCGTATCGCAAAAGCCCCGGGTGGGCGGGTAGACGCTGTCGGTCACCAGGATGTGGTCGCCCGGCTTCACGCTGGCCAGCAGCGCGATGGTGATGGCCGACAGCCCCGAGGGCGTAAGCATGCTGTTGGCCCCGCCTTCCAGCTCGGCCAGCGCCCGTTCCAGCGCGCGGTTGGTGGGCGTGCCCCAGCGGCCGTAGGCGCGGTGGCCGCTGGCGTCCTTGAGGGATGCCACCGTGTCGAACAGCATGGTGGAGCCCCGGTAGGGCGGGATGTTCACCAGGCCCTGCGACAGGGAGGCATCGCGGCCAAGGTGGGTGACTTCCGTCTCGAGACGGACGCTTGGTTTTTGGGCGGACTGATTCACTGGTTTGACTGGTGCTACAGATTTGTATCCAGTCTATTCAGCCCACCTTTAGTTT
>JAFECZ010000863.1 GCA_018241905.1 Pseudomonadota bacterium | reverse complement strand
ACCACCCCTACTTCCAGACGGTGGCGCTCAAGCGCGACATCGACGTGAGCCTGGTGGCCAAGATGGCGGACGTGCGCGTGGAGGACTTCCGCGCACTCAACCCGGCCGCGCACAAGCCCGTGCTGCTGGCCAGCACCACCACCGACATCCTGCTGCCCTGGGACAACGCCGCGGTATTCGAGCGCAACTTCCAGGCCTACAGCGAAGGCCAGTACGCCAGCTGGACCGCCTGGACCGTGCCCGGCACCATGACGGTGGCCGAAGCCTCGCAGCGCTCGGGCATGAACGAAGCCGACCTGCGCGCCATGAACAACATCCCGCCGCGCATGCTCATCAAGGGCGGCTCGACGCTGATCGTTCCGCGCACGGCGCGCGTGCAGGAAGACGTGGCCGCCGTGGTGGCCGAAACCGGTACGCTGAGCTTCCAGCCCGAAATCGTCAATCGCCGCACCACCGTCAAGGCGGGCCGCTCCGACAGCGTGGCCAGCATTGCCAAGCGCTACAAGCTCAGTCCGGCCAACGTGGCCGAATGGAATTCGGTCAGCGCCAACCATGTGTTCAAGCGCGGGTTCGCGGTGGTCGTCTATCTGCCGGTGCGTGCCGGCGCCGCCGACCGGGTGGGCAGCGGCAGCAAGGCTGCCTCCTCGCATGCACACGATGCGCATGCGCACGATGCGCACGCGGCGAAGGGCACGCCGACGACGAAGAACGCGGCTGCGACGAGCCACACGGCCGGTTCCTCGAAGGCGGCCGTCAACAAGGTGCCGCGCGGGGGCACGCCGTCGAAGAAAAAGCGCTAGGCGCCGCCGGGGCGCTCAGTGCGTGGCGCCCTGCCCCTGCGCCGTCCGGCGCGCCCCCTGGCGCCGCCAGATCGACTCGAGCACGGCCACCACCACCATCACCACGGTGGTGGAGGCGCCAAGGGCGAACACCGTCATGTACGGCGCGGCAAGCACCAGCAGGGCCAGCACGATCAGGCCGCCGATGTGCGACTGCGGCAGGCACCCGAACCCCACCCGCTTGAACAGGGCATTGCCGAACAGGTAGATGGCCGGGCCGCCCAGCAGCGCGCCGACCTGCACCCATTGCGCGTGATGGCCGCCATCCGCAATCACAAGCTCGTCGGCCACCGCCGAGACGATGATGCCCGCCACCAGCACCACGTGCGTGTAGTGAAAGCGCGCGCCGATGCGCCCCGGATCGCTCGAATGCTCGATGACGTGGGACGCCTCCTTGCTGCTGGTGTCGAAGTACATCCACCACATGGCCACGCTGCCCACGAAGCC
>JAFECZ010000862.1 GCA_018241905.1 Pseudomonadota bacterium | reverse complement strand
GGCCGCCACCGTGGGCTTCGACACCGCGCCGAACGTGGCGCTGGGCCGCTCGGTGAGCCAGATCCGCAAGGCCGCGCAGGAGATCGGACTGCCGTCCAGCATGACGCTGCGCTTTCTGGGCGCGGCCGGTGCATACGAGAAGTCGCTCACCAGCCAGCTCTACCTGATCCTGGCGGCGGTGGTGTGCGTGTACATCGTGCTGGGCGTGCTGTACGAGAGCTACGTGCATCCGCTCACGATTCTCAGCACGCTGCCCTCGGCCGGCGTGGGCGCGCTGCTGGCGCTGATGGTGAGCGGCAACGACCTGGGCGTGATCGGCATCATCGGCATCATCCTTCTCATCGGCATCGTGAAGAAGAACGCGATCATGATGATCGACTTCGCCATCGACGCCGAACGCAACCAGGGCATGGCGCCGCAGCAGGCCATCCACCAGGCGGCCTTGCTGCGCTTCCGCCCGATCATGATGACCACGCTGGCGGCGCTGGGCGCGGCCCTGCCGCTGATGTTCGGCTGGGGAGAAGGCGCCGAGCTGCGGCGCCCGCTGGGCCTGGCCATCTTCGGCGGCCTGGTGCTGTCGCAGGCGCTCACGCTCTACACCACGCCCGTGATCTACCTTGCCTTCGACCGCCTCGGCCAGCGTCTGCGTCCTGCGCGCAATGAGCAGGACGAAGGGGAGCCGGCGTGAATCTCTCTCGGCCTTTTGTCGAGCGCCCTATCGCGACGGTGCTGCTGACCATCGGCCTCGCCTTGGCCGGCATGATGGCCTTCTTCGTGCTGCCGGTGGCGCCGCTGCCGCAGGTGGACTACCCCACCATCTCGGTCACTGCCAACATCGCCGGTGCCAGCCCGGCCACCATGGCGTCCAGCGTGGCCACGCCGCTGGAGCGCTATCTGGGCGTGATCCCGGGGGTGAACGAGATCACCTCCAGCAGCTCCAACGGCAACACCCGCATCACGCTGCAGTTCGACCTGTCGCGCAACATCGACTCGGCCGCGCGCGAGGTGCAGGCCGCCATCAACGCCGCGCGCGTGGACCTGCCGGCCACGCTGCGCAACAACCCGACCTACCGCAAGGTCAACCCTGCGGCCTCGCCGGTGATCATCCTGGCGCTCACCTCCAAGACGCGCACGCCGGGGCAGATCTACGACGCGGTGTCCAACATCGTGAGCCAGCGGCTGTCGCAGGTGGACGGCGTGGGCGACGTGGAAATCGGCGGCGGCTCGCTGCCCGCGGTGCGGGTGGAGCTGGAGCCCTATTCGCTCAACCGCATGGGCATCAGCTCGG
>JAFECZ010000861.1 GCA_018241905.1 Pseudomonadota bacterium | reverse complement strand
GGCCAGCGCCGCCGCGCTCAGGCTGGCCAGGAGTGACATGAAGGCGCCCAGGCCCAGCGCCAGGGGCAGCAGGTAGGCCAGCACCACCGGGTCCCACAGGCGAAGCCGCTGCGCCACCGCCACCGAGAGAAGTCCCACCACGGTGGAGGCGCTGGTGGCCAGCAGGATGGGCAGGAACACCAGCGTCGGGTCGGCCGCGCCCTGCTGCGCGCGGTACATGAAGATGCTCACCGGCAGCAGCGTGAGCGAGGACGCGTTGAGCACCAGGAACAGGATCTGCGCGTTGGAGGCGCTCACCGGGCTGGGGTTGAGCGTCTGCAGCTCGCGCATGGCCTTCAGGCCGATGGGCGTGGCCGCATTGTCCAGCCCCAGCGCGTTGGCCGCGAAGTTGAGCGTGATCAGGCCCAGCGCCGGATGGCCCTCGGGCACCTCGGGCATCAGCCGCTTGAACAGGGGCCCGAGCCAGCGCGCCAGCGCGTTCACCAGCCCGGCCGCCTCGGCAATGCGCAGGAAACCCAGCCACAGCGTGAGCGTGCCGAACAGCAGCACCATCACTTCCACCGCCAGCCTGGCCATGGCGAACAGGCTTTCCACCATGGCGGCGAACACGGCTGCATCGCCGGCGCCCAACCACCGCACCAGTGCGGCGACGGCCGCCGTCACGAAGAATCCAAGCCACAAAGCGTTAAGCATGCGTGCCGTACTTTACTCAGGCCATGCCGCAGAAGCCGAAGCCTTCGATGGGCTGGCGCTCGCCGCTCTGGGCTGGGCTGCGGGTGTCGCACACGCCGGGCAGTACCTGCTCGACGCGGCGGGCCAGCATCTCGCAGTAGCTGACGGAAATCTGGCCGGCATTGCCGAAGCTGGTTTCCAGCGCGGCGTCGCTGCGGCGATCGACGAGGATGACTTCGTGTCCGCGTTCGAGCAGGTGCCACGCGGTGCTGACGCCAATGATGCCGGCGCCAAGAACAATGACTTTCATGACGCCCAAGTGTCGCGTATCGGGGTTGCATAAATCGGCGGCGCGCAGGACAGCCCGCGAGCGCCGCGCCGATGCCGCGAATCAGCTGGCGGGCACCTCGATCAGCAGGTGCGGCCGAAAACCTTCCTGTTCGCCCTTGCTGCGATACCCCAGCGGATTGGCCACCACGCGGCAGCCGTCCTTGACGTAGTCGAAGGCGCAATGCAGGTGGCCGTGCAGCCACAGCCGGGCCTGGGGCAGCAGTTCGTCCAGCGAATTGCAGAAGCCGGCGGTGCCAGGCGTCAGGCCGTAGCGCGGGTCGGCGCTGG
>JAFECZ010000860.1 GCA_018241905.1 Pseudomonadota bacterium | reverse complement strand
TGCCCCCCGAGGGGGCCGCGCCCGCCTTGGGGCGGCCCGGCGCCGGCCGGGCCGACGCAAAGTGCCGCGCAAAGCGCTCCGCGTCGATGGTGGCCGAGGTCACGATCAGCTTCAGGTCGGGCCGGCGCGGCAATATCTCGCGCAGGTAGCCCAGCAGGAAGTCGATGTTCAGCGAGCGCTCGTGCGCCTCGTCGATGATGAGCGTGTCGTACGCCTTGAGCAGCGGGTCGGTCTGTGTCTCGGCCAGCAGGATGCCGTCGGTCATCAGCTTGACCGAGGCGTCGCGGCTGAGCCGGTCCTGGAAGCGGACCTTGAAGCCCACCACCTCGCCCAGCGGCGTCTTCAGCTCTTCCGCGATGCGCTTGGCCACCGAGCTGGCGGCAATGCGCCTCGGCTGCGTGTGCCCGATGAGGCGGCCCTTGCCGGGCGGCGCACCGAGCTTGCCGCGACCCAGCGCCAGCGCGATCTTGGGCAGCTGGGTCGTCTTGCCCGAGCCGGTTTCACCGCAGACGATCACCACCTGGTGCGCTGCGATGGCATCTGCGATCTCCTCTCGCCGCGCGGAAACCGGCAGCGACTCGGGGAATTCGATCTTCAGGACGGGGGCGGGAGAGACGGCAGACAAGGCGAATGGTTGAGCGCAACGGCTCCGGGAAAAGCTTGATGGACAATTGCGGAATTATCCCCGCCCAGGCTGCGGGCCCCTGTTCGACCTCCGTCAATCCCGGCGCATGTCCACTGTCTTCAATTTCACCTTCGTCCCCTGGTTCCGCTCGGTGGCGCCCTACATCCACATGCACCGGGGCAAGACCTTCGTGGTCGCCATGGCGGGCGAGGCCATTGCCGCCGGCAAGCTGCAGAACATTGCACAGGACCTGGCGCTGATCCAGAGCATGGGCGTGAAGGTGGTCCTGGTGCACGGCTTTCGGCCGCAGGTGAACGAGCAGCTCAAGGCCAAGGGGCACGAGGCCAGGTATTCGCACGGCATTCGCATCACCGACGCCGTGGCGCTGGACTGCGCCCAGGAGGCCGCCGGCCAGCTGCGCTACGAGATCGAGGCCGCCTTCAGCCAGGGCCTGCCCAACACGCCCATGGCGGGCTCCACCGTGCGGGTGATCTCGGGCAACTTCATCACCGCTCGGCCGGTGGGCGTGGTGGACGGGGTCGATTTCAAGCACTCGGGCCTGGTTCGCAAGGTCGACGTGGTGGGCATTCGCCGCGCGCTGGATTTCGGCGCCATGGTGCTGACGTCGCCCTTCGGCTTCTCGCCCACGGGCGAGGCTTTCAACCTG
>JAFECZ010000085.1 GCA_018241905.1 Pseudomonadota bacterium | reverse complement strand
AAAGCATGAATATGAACCCCCACGCTCATCATTTCATGTATTCGCTGCCCCCCGAGGGGGCGCATGCCTCCCTTGAGGCGGCTCGGCGGGAGGCATGACGCAATGGCACGAATGAAATTCGTCTGTGATGCCGAGCGCTGCATCGAATGCAACGGCTGCGTCACCGCCTGCAAGAACGAGAACGAGGTGCCGTGGGGCGTGAACCGCCGCCGCGTGGTCACGCTCAACGACGGGGTGCCGGGCGAGAAGTCGATCTCGGTGGCCTGCATGCATTGCTCCGATGCGCCCTGCATGGCGGTGTGCCCGGTGCAGTGCTTCTACCGCACCGAAGAGGGCGTGGTGCTGCACGACAAGGACGTGTGCATCGGCTGCGGCTATTGCTCGTACGCCTGCCCCTTCGGCGCGCCGCAGTTCCCGGCCCAGGGCACTTTCGGTGCGCGCGGCAAGATGGACAAGTGCACCTTCTGCGCCGGCGGCCCCGAGGCCAACGGCTCGCAGGCGGAGTTCGAGAAGTACGGCCGCAACCGCCTGGCCGAAGGCAAGCTGCCGGCGTGTGCCGAGATGTGCTCGACCAAGGCCCTGCTGGCCGGCGACGGCGACGTGGTGGCCGACATCTTCCGCACCCGCGTGGTCCAGCGCGGCAAGGGCGCCGAGGTTTGGGGCTGGGGCACCGCCTACGGTTCGCAGCAGGCCGGCAAGCCCGGCAACGGAGTGAAGCAATGAAGCGCGCCTTCTTCATCGCCTCCTGCGCGCTTGCCCTGGTGCTGGCTGGCTGCGGCGAGAAGCCGCAGACCAATGCAGAGGGCGTCAAGCACGATGCGCCGGCCTGGTCGGGAACGGCCAACGGCGCGCACAAGGAAGGCGGCGGCACCGCCTTCACCGCCTCGGGCTGGAAGGTTGGCGACAAGGCTGCGTGGGAGGCTCAGATCAAGACTCGCGGGCAGAACGGCCAGAACGAGTACAACCGGATGCAATGAGCGAAGAAAGGCCCGGCATCATGAACAGAACGCTGAGCGCCCTGGTGCTGGCCGCGGTTCTGGGCGGCGCTGCCTTTGCGGGCGGCGCGCAGGCCCAGCAGACCCAGGCACCCTCGGCCGCAGGCCCGGTCGCGCCTGCTCCGGCTCCTGCAGCCGGCGGCATCCAGGGCCAGAACATCTTCGACGTCAAGCCCGAGGCCAGCGAGCAGCCGGGCTACCTGCAGCAAAGCAACGGCGAACGCATGAAGGTGCAGCCGGGCAACAACGCGCCCATGTGGCGGCAGGTGGGGCAGGGCGTGACGGGCTATTCGAGCCTGCCCCTGCACGAGGCGCCCGAGGCGGGCAACCTCATCCAGCCCACGGTGGAGTACCCTGGCGCGCGCCGCACCAATGCGGGCGAGGCCTGGCGCCAGGTGCGCAACGACTGGATCATTCCCTACGGCGCAGCGCTCTTGTTCGTGACGCTGCTGGCGCTGGCCATCTTCTATTTCACGCGCGGCGCCATCGGGCTGCACGGCGAGGAGACGGGCCGCAAGATCGAACGCTTCACGCCCTTCGAGCGTGCCACGCACTGGTCCAACGCGATTGCGTTCACCCTGCTGGCCGTCAGCGGCATCGTGATGGCCTTCGGCAAGTTCTTCCTGCTGCCGGTGATCGGCGGGGCGCTGTTCGGCTGGCTCACCTACGCGCTCAAGACGATCCACAACTTCGTCGGACCGCTGTTCGTGGTGACGCTGGTCTTCATGATCGTCACCTTCTTCCGAGACAACCTGCCGCGCAAGGGCGACCTCACCTGGCTGCTCAAGGGCGGGGGCCTGTTCGGCGGCGAGGAACCGCGCTCGCACCGCTTCAATGCCGGCGAGAAGATCGTCTACTGGGGCGGCATGCTGGTGCTGGGCGGCATCGTGGTGGGCTCGGGCCTGTTCCTGGACAAGCTGCTGCCCGGCTTCGTGTACACGCGCGGCGAGATGCAGGTTGCGCACATGATCCATGCCACCGCCACGATGTTCATGATGGCGCTGATCCTGGGCCACATCTATATCGGCACGCTGGGCATGAAGGGCGCTTACTCGGCCATGCGCGAAGGGTACGTGGACGAGACCTGGGCGCACGAGCACCACCCCGACTGGTACGACGACATCGCGGCTGGCAAGATACCGGCGCAGCGCAGCCAGCAGAAGCCCGCAGGCAGCGCCGCTGGCTCCATGGCGACGGAAGGAAGCTCCACATGACGGTCATCGTGAAGAAGACATCCTTGGCCGTGGCGGCTGCCGCGGTGTGCCTGGCTGTTGCCGCGCCCGTTGCGTGGGCCAAGCTGCCCGCCCCGCCGGAACCCACGCCCGAAGCCAAGGCCAAGGCCGCGGAGACCGCCGCGCGCACGGCCTGGACGGGAAAGATGGACGCCTACAAGCTGTGCATGGCGCAAGACCGCGCGGTCGAGAACTATCGCGCCGGTGCAGCCGCCGCCGGCAAGCAGGCGCCGGCGGGCGCCGCCATGCCGGCGTGCACCGACCCGGGTCCGTTTGCCTTCGTGGCGCCGCAACAGTAGTAGAAGTAGAAGTAGAAGCAGCAGTAGTAGCAGTAGTAGCAGTAGCAAACAGTGAGTCGGACAGCCACCATCACCAAGAATTCCACGGAACGATTGCCCCGCCTGAGCGCCGCGCGTGCCCCTTTGACCCGGGAAGTCGAGGTGGTGGACGAGCACGGTGCGCGCGAGCGCGTCCACATTCCCGCCGAGCGCGACCTGACGATCTACGTGGACCGGCGCGAGCTGGTCACGCTGATGACGCTCGGCGCGCAGCCCGAGCTTCTGGTGCTGGGCTACCTGCTCAACCAGCGCCTGGTGCAAAGCGCCTTCGACGTCGAGTCGATCACGGTCGACTGGGAAGTGGGCGCGGCGGCCGTGAAGACGCACGCCGGCATCGACCGCATCGAGGAGCGCACCGCCAAGAAGGTGGTCACCACCGGCTGCGGCCAGGGCAGCGTGTTCGGCGAGCTGATGGCCGACATCGATCGCGTGCAGTTGCCGCCCACCCGCATGACGCAGGCGCAGCTGTATGCGCTGGTCAACGCCATCCGCCTGCAGGAGAGCACGTACAAGTCGGCAGGCTCGGTGCACGGGTGTGCGCTGTTCACGCTCGATGAAGACGGCGGCGCGCAGGCCGCGATGCAGATCTTCGTGGAGGACGTGGGCCGCCACAACGCCATCGACACCATTGCCGGGTGGATGGCCATGCAGCCCGGCGAAGGCGAGGGCGCCCTGGGGGCGGCGCGCGTGTTCTACACCACGGGCCGCCTGACCAGCGAGATGGTCATCAAGTCCGCGCAGATGGGCGTGCCCATCGTGGTCTCGCGCAGCGGCATGACGCAGATGGGCTACGACGTGGCGCAGCGCGTGGGGCTGTGCGCCATCGGGCGGGCGACCAATCGGCGCTTTGTCTGCTATGCGGGGGCGCAGCGGCTGGCGCTGCAGCCGGAGTTGGCCGAGCGGTCGTAGCGCTGCTGTCCGGCCGCGGCGCGCGACACGCGCGCTTTGCTGGCCCTCAGTACGGCGAGGACGTCAGCGCACCCGCGTAGGTGTCCACGTAGTAGGGGGACACGCCCGACCAGTTGGACAGGTTGAACACCGTCTCGGAATCTGCGAGCTTCCTGATCTCGACCGTCAGCATCGTCAAGGGCTGGCCGGCTGCGCAGGTTGCCGGTGCAATTGACGGCCTGACGAAATACACGGCACTTTGCGTCGTCGTGCTCGAATTCGTCACGCGGCGCGCAGTGACCGGGCCGCCTCCCTTGTGCCCCTGCACCAGCAAGGCGGTCTCCACGTCCACTCCGATTCCTCGCGCGGTGCCAGTGCTGCTCGCACCCGCGGGCAGGATGCCTCCGGGGCAGCCCGCTGCTGCGGCAGGTGCCACCAGGCGTGCCACGAAGGCGATGAGGCGGCCCATGCGGTCGCGGGCATCGAGGTGCGCATCGAGAATCGTGTCGGCCAGCACGGGGGGCGCGATGAAGCCTCCGGTCAGGCTCAGCGGATTCGGGTCCAGCGTCATGTACTTGTTGAACGGGTCGGCCAGCGCCTGCGCCGAAGTGACGCTGCCGCGCAGCGCCGCGAAATCGAACTGGCCGAGCACCGCCATCCCGGCGCTGGTGCCGCCGATGGGCACGTTGCTGGCCATGAGTGCCTGCAGCGTCTGGTCGAGCCGGGTGCCCTTCCAGAAGTTGATGTAGTCGCTCTGGTCGCCACCCGCGATGAACACCGCCTGCGCCCGGCCGACGACGGTGTTCACGAAGTCGCTGTTCGCGGCGGAAATGCTGGGGATGACCAGCGTTTCCACCGAACTCAGGCCGAGCGACGCGCCGCCCACCCATTGGTCGGCGACGGCAGGTCCGGTGCCGAGCGAGGCGTCGCTGTAGTAGATGTAGGGGTCGTAGGCGTCCGTCCCCCTGGCGCGAATCACCACGAAGTGCCCGCCCGTCCCCGGCTTGATGCCGGCTTGAGCGATCATCCAGCGGAACGCCTCGTCGACGTCCGGGCCGCCGCCCATCAGCACGAAGGAAGGCGCCGTGGGTGCCGCGAGCCCCGAGATCGGCGCATTGGCGTCCCCGGTCACGAAGTAGTCGTAGGGCTGGCCCGCGCTGGCAAGGTTCGGAACGCCAAGCGCCAAGCACAACAGGCCCAGGGCCAGTGCCCATGCCCGCAAGGACATGCCGGCGAAAAAGGACGGTGTCATGCGCGCGCCTCCTCGAGAACAGGCTGGCTCCCTTCCGTGCTGCGGCATTGTCACTTGATCGCCCGCGTCTTGAAAGTAGCTTGCGCGCCGTTCGACGCGGCCATCAGGATTTTTCGGAACCCTCCATCCGCGCAATGAGCGCCCGGGCCTCGTCTCCTTCGGGAATGGGCCGCCCGCTGTCCCGCCATTCCACCGCCGCCTTGAACCCTTGCGCCTGCGCATGCCGCCGGAACCACATCCCCTCCGGGTTGTGCCGCGTGATGCCGTCGAAAATGGTCGCCAGGCTCTGCGACTGCTCCAGCCCCATGTTGAGCATGACCTGGTTCACCACCATCTTGTGCATGGCCAGGTGGCTGCGCGGCACGCCCGCAATGCGGCCGGCCAGGCGCATCGTCGCTTCTTCCAGTTGTTCGAGCGGCACCACCTCGTTGGCCAGGCCCCAGTCGCTGGCGGTGCGCCCGTCGATGGTGTCGCCGGTGAACATCAATTGCTTGGCCCGCGTCGGGCCCAGGCGGTAGGTCCACATCGCCGTGGTCGGGCAGCCCCACACCCGCGTTGGCATGTAGCCGATGCGGGCGTCCTCGGCCATCACCAGCAGGTCGCAGCACAGCGCAATGTCGCTGCCGCCGGCGGCCGCGTAGCCGTGCACCTTGGCAATGGTCGGCTTGGGGCTCTTCCACAGGCTCATGAAGTCCTCGGTGTTGCGCTTCATGTAGGCGTAGTCGAGCATCGGGTCCCAGGGGTAGCCCTCCTGCTGGCATGGGTGGTCGATCTGCCCCTGGCCGAAGATGCTCAGGTCGTAGCCGCCGCAAAAGCCCTTGCCCGCGCCTTCGACCACGATCACATGCACCTCGTCCACGCCGTTGGCCCACTCCACCGCGGCGCGTATCTCGCGCGGGGTGTCTTCGTTGATGGCGTTCAGCCGCTCGGGCCGGTTGAGCAGCAGGCGGGCGACGCGCGGGTTGCCGGCGTCCTGGCTGATGCGCAGCGTGCTGAATTCGGGCATGGACCTGTCTCCTTGTCTTGAGTGAGCGTGCCGCCCCAATTCCTGTGCAGGGCGAAGGTCCATTCTCAGTTCGGTTAACGTCCGCGCCCATGAGCACCAACACCACCTCTTCCGCCTGGCATCTGGGCTGGCGAACCCTCTGGCGCGACCTGCGCGCCGGCGAACTGCGCCTGTTGATGGTGGCGGTGCTGCTGGCGGTGGCCGCGCTGACTGCCGTGGGCTTCTTCGCCGACCGGCTCAAGGGCGGCCTGCAGCGCGATGCGCGCCAGCTGCTGGGCGGCGACGCGGTGCTGGCCAGCGACAACCCGACGCCGCAGAACTTCATCGACCGCGCTCGCGCGCTGGGACTGCAAAGCACCAGCAACTACAACTTCCCCACCATGGCCCGCGCCGACGACGCGCAGGGCGGTGCGAGCAAGCTGGTGGCGCTCAAGGCGGTGGCGGCGGGCTACCCGTTGCGCGGCAAGCTGCAGACCAGCACGCAGGCGGGCGACAACGGCCAGGCCACGCAAGATATTCCGCCCCCGGGCGAAGTGTGGGTGGACGGGCCGCTGCTCGAATCGCTGGGCCTGAAGCTGGGCGACAAGCTGCTGCTGGGCGACTCGGCCCTGCGCATTGGCCGCATCATCGTGCTGGAGCCCGACCGCGGCGCCGGCTTCATGAGCTTTGCGCCGCGCGTGATGATCAACCAGGCCGACGTGGCCGCCACCGGCCTGGTGCAGCCCGCCAGCCGCGTGCGCTACCGCTTTGCCGTGGCCGGCGACGAGCGGGCGGTGAAGTCCTTCAACGACTGGGCCGACGCGGCGCTCAAGAACGGCGAGATGCGCGGCGCGCGCCTGGAGTCGCTGGAAAGCGGCCGACCCGAAATGCGCCAGACGCTGGACCGCGCCGAGAAATTCCTCAACCTGGTGGCGCTGCTGGCAGCGCTGCTTTCGGCCGTGGCCGTGGCGCTGGCCGCGCGCGGCTTCGCGGCCAACCACCTGGACGATTGCGCCATGCTGCGCGTGCTGGGCCAGAGCCAGCGCACCATCGCCGGCGCCTATGCCTTCGAGTTCGCGCTGATCGGCCTGGTGGCCAGCGCGGCCGGGGTGCTGATCGGCTTTGTCGTGCACTACGCCTTCGTGCTGCTGCTGGCCGGCCTGGTGGAAAGCGCGTTGCCGGCGCCCACGCTGTGGCCGGTGGCCTTCGGCCTGGGCATGGGGCTGACGCTGCTCTTCGCCTTCGGCCTGCCGCCGGTGCTGCAGCTGGCGCAGGTGCCGCCGCTGCGCGTCATCCGGCGCGACGTGGGCGGCCTCAAGCCGGCATCGCTGACGGTGCTGGGCGTGGGCGTGGCGGGCTTTGCGGCGCTGCTGCTGGCGGCCAGCAGCGACCTCAAGCTGGGCCTGATCGCGGTGGGCGGCTTCATGGGGGCGGTGGCGGTGTTCGCGCTGCTCAGCTGGCTGGCCGTGAAGCTGCTGCGCCGCAGCGTCAAGGAAAGCACCGCGCCGCGCTGGCTGGTGCTGGCCACGCGGCAGATCTCGGCGCGGCCGGTGTACGCGGTGGTGCAGGTCAGCGCCCTGGCGGTGGGCCTCCTTGCGCTCATCCTGCTGGTGCTTCTGCGCACCGACCTGGTGGCCAGCTGGCGCCGCGCCACGCCGCCGGATGCGCCCAACCGCTTCGTCATCAACGTCATGCCCGAGCAGAGCGAGGCCTTCCAGAAGGCGCTGCACGATGCGGGCGTGAACAAGTACGACTGGTATCCCATGATCCGCGGCCGGCTGGTCGCCATCAACGGCAAGCCCGTCTCGCCGGACGACTACACCGACGACCGCGCGCGCCGCCTGGTCGACCGCGAATTCAACCTGAGCAACAGCGCCGAGGCGCCGCCGCACAACAGCATCGTGGCCGGCGCCTGGACGCCCAATGCCGCCGGCGAAATGAGCGTGGAAGAAGGACTTGCACAGACGCTGGGCATGAAGCTGGGCGACACGCTGCGCTTCGACGTCGGCGGCCAGCAAAGCGACGCGCGCATCACCTCGCTGCGCAAGGTGGACTGGGGCTCGCTGCACGCCAACTTCTTCGTGATGTACACGGTGGCCAACCTGCCCGACGTGCCCATGACGTACATGGGGGCCTTCCGTGCGCCCGAGAGGAATGGTTTCGACAACGCGCTGGTGCGCGCCTTTCCCAACATCACCAACGTCGACATGAGCGCCACCATTGGCCAGGTGCAGCGCGTGCTCGACCAGGTGATCCGGGCGGTGGAGTTCCTGTTCGGCTTCACGCTGGCCGCAGGGCTGGTGGTGCTGTTTGCCGCGGTGAGCGCCACCCGCGAGGAGCGGGCGCGCGAGTTTGCCATCATGCGCGCCGTCGGTGCCCGGGCCAGCCTGTTGCGCCAGGTGCAGCGCGCCGAGCTGGCGGGCGTGGGCATGCTGGCGGGGCTGCTGGCGGCCATCGTGGCCTCGGCGCTGGGCTGGGGCCTGGCGCGCTATGTCTTCGAGTTCACGTGGACCGCATCGCCCTTCGTGCCCGTGGGCGGTGCGGTGGCCGGCGCGCTGCTGGCGCTGGGCGCAGGCTGGTGGGGCCTGCGCGAGGTGCTGCGCCGGCCGGTGGTGGACACGCTGCGGCGCGCGGCGGAATAGGGGCGAAAACCGAGCGGCCGTGAGCCGCCGCGATCTCTCCGATCAGTTTGACCTCGTGATCGAGGCAGCGAGCTGGGTCTTGCGCTAGCTGATCCTTCGGCTCGTACGGACGGCCATCAGGCATGGATCTTCGCTCCACGGCGCGTTGCCGTCTTGATCTCGCCTTCCAGTGCAACCAGGTCGTGTTGCGGGTCTGCCAGTGCCGCCAGGGCCTCGTGGCGCCTGATCAACCACAGCGCCGTTGCGTAGACGCCGGCTGAGAAGCGGGTCAGCCTCAGGCCACTTCGGCGATCAGCTCGATTTCCACGATCACGCCGAAGGGCAGTTGCGCCACGCCGAACGCGCTGCGTGCATGCGCGCCCTTGTCGCCGCCGAACACTTCGCCGATGAGGTTGCTGGCGCCGTTGGTCACCAGGTGGTGCTCGGTAAAGGTGGGGGCGGAGTTCACCAGGCTCATCAGCTTGACGATGCGCGTGACCTTGTTCAGGTCGCCCACGGCCGCGTGCAGCGTGCCCAGCAGGTCGACGGCGACGGCGCGCGCTGCCTGCTGGCCTTCTTCGACCGAGATGTCGGCGCCCAGCTGGCCGACCCAGGGCTTGCCGTCCTTCTTGGAGATGTGGCCCGAGAGAAAGACCAGCGAGCCGGTGCGCACGAAGGGCACGTAGGCCGCGGCCGGCACGGACACGGGGGGCAGGGCGATGCCCATCTGGGAAAGCTTGTCGTAGACGCTCATGTGGTGATCTCCTGGTTCTGCTTGATCAATCGGTGCATTCTCGCCCCGCTCAGGCAACGGGCGGCTGCGCGTCGTCCAGTCCCTGCACGGGCTGCACGGTGACGCCGACCTTCAGCGTGTGGCGCGCGCCGCCATGCAGCACGCCGCGCATGGGCGACACGTCGGCAAAGTCGCGCCCCACGGCCAGCGCCACGTAGTCCTCGCCGGGCTGGCGGCCGTTGGTGGGGTCGAAGTCGACCCACATGCCCGTGCCCTGCGCGCCGGGCAGGTAGGCCGACACCCAGGCATGCGAGGCATCGGCGCCCACCAGGCGATCCTGGCCGGGGGCGGGCTGCGTCAGCAGGTAGCCGCTGACGTAGCGGGCCGGCAGCCCCAGCGTGCGCAGGCAGCCGATCATGATGTGGGCGAAGTCCTGGCACACGCCGCGGCGCTGCGCCAGCGCCTGCACGGCCGGCGTGCTGATCTCGGTGCTGTCGCCGTCGTAGATGAAGTCGCCGAACATGCGCTGCGTCAGCTCGAATGCGGCGTCGAACAGCGGCCGGCCGGGCGTGAAGCTGGCGCGGGCGTAGTCTCCGAAGTCGCTGTGGCGCGGCACGTAGCGCGACGGAAAGACGAACTCCGCCGCCGCGTCGTAGCTGTTGCCCTTGCGGTAGCGAAAGCGCTCGCGCACCTGTTCCCAGGGCACTTCGCGTTCGGCTTCCCCGGGGGGCGCGGGCGTTGACGTGCGCACCAGGCTGTGGGCCACCACGCTCAGTTCTTCGTGCGTGGATTCGAGCGCGAAGAAGGTGCGCGCGTTGCCATACGCGTCGGCCGAGTCGCTGCGTTGCGCCGGTGCGGGCCTGATCTCGATGCGATGCTCCAGCAGCTCTTGCGAGGCCGAGCACAGCGGGCGCAGGTGCGCCAGGTGCTGCGCCGTCTCCACCGGCGGCGTGTAGGCGTAGTGCGTTTCGTGCGTGATCTGCAGCAGCATGCCCGGCCCCCGTCAAACGCCCACCGAGCGCAGCGACTCGGAGGTGAGGGTGAAGTAGCGCGTGCCGATGGCGTCCGACACATGGTAGGCCGCGCTCTCGCAGCGCTCGAACAGCTCCATGAGCGCCGGGTAGTGGATGCCTTCGCCCGGCGCGCACAGGTGCTCCAGCGTCCAGCTGGCGGGGTCGGGCAACTCGTACGACAGGGCCGTGAGCTTGCCCGGCGCGCTGCCGGCCAGCCGCGCAATGCGCCCGCGCAGCGTCTGCGTGACCCAGGCCAGCGAGCGCGGGTTGTCGCCGTCGAGCACCAGCAGGTCGACCAGCGTGGCCACGTCGCGGCGCTGCTGGTAGCGCGCATGGAAGGTGATGGTGCTGTCGAACAGCGCCACCATGGCTTCGAAGCCGGGCAGCTCATGCACCGCGCCGTTGTCGAAGCCCGCGGCCAGCGCGGCCGACAAGAAGGCCAGCCGCTCGATGTGCCGGCCGATGGACAGCAGCCGCCAGGCGTCGTCGCGCGTCATGCGGTCGGTCTGTGCGCCGGTGAGCGCGGCCAGGCCCTGGCTCGCGTCTTCCAGGATGCGCAGCACGGCACTGGTGGCATGGCTGCCGCTGGCCACTTCGCCCGCCTGCTCGGCGGCCTGCCGCGCGAAATCGGCTTCGCCGCGCACGATCTGGTTCCATACGTCCTGCGACAGCCGCTCGCGCACGGCGCTGGCCGCCTGGCGGATGCAGCGCAGCGCAAAGCCCACGCTGCCGCCGTCGGCGTTGCCCAGCTCGGCAATGAGCGAGCGCTCGAACACGCGCCGCGAACGCGGCGCGCCGGGCACGTCGGCCGGCACCAGGGCGTTGTGCCGCGCCAACTGGTGCAGCCATTCGAGCAGCGCCAGGGAAGACTGGTCTTCGCCGGCCAGCAGGCTCAGCGTGAGGCGGGACAGGCGCACCGCGTTCTCGGCGCGCTCGGTGTAGCGGCCCAGCCAGAACATGTTCTCGGCCGCGCGGCTGGTGACGGGCGCGCGGTGCCTTGCCATCGACGCGGGCGTGCTGTGGGTGGGCAGCAGGCTGGTGCGGTCGATGGCCTCGCGCGTCTGCACCCAGGCGTCGGCGCTGCTGCCGCCGCGCTGCATGGAGGCGATCTGGCCCTCCAGCCCCGCCAGCCGGGCCAGGCCGCCGGGCAGCACGCGCCAGCTCCGCGCGCCGTCGCTCACGGCGAACACGCGCAGCAGCACGGCACGCGGCGACACCTGGCCCTCGCGCGACCAGGTGGGCATCTGCGACAGCGGCAGGTAGCCCTGCACGGTGTGCGCTTCGCCGTCGAGGGCGATGCGGCCGGCCCATTCGTCGAGCTCGCGCCGGCTCAGGCGGCTGCCCAGCACGGCTTCGAAGTTGCGCTGCGCGTCGGCATAGGTGGCCTTGATGGCGCAACTGCCCAGCTGCGGCAGCGCCGCTTCCATGGCCGCGCGCTCGCCGCACCACCAGGTGGGCAGCGAAGGCAGTTCGAGCGGTTCGCCGATCAGCCGGCGCGCCAGTGCGGGCAGGAAGCCCAGCAGCGCCGGCGATTCGAGAAAGGCCGAGCCCGGCGCGTTGGCCACCAGCACGTTGCCGGCGCGGATGGCCTGCAGCAGGCCGGGCACGCCCAGGGTGGAGTCGGGGCGCAGCTCCAGCGGGTCGAGAAACTCGTCGTCCAGCCGCTTGATGAGCCCGTGCACCGGGCGCAGGCCCTGCAGCGTCTTCAGGTACAGGCGCTGGTCGCGCACCGTGAGGTCGTTGCCTTCGACGAGGGTGATGCCCAGGTAGCGCGCCAGGTAGGCGTGCTCGAAGTAGGTCTCGTTGTAGGGCCCGGGCGTGAGCAGCGCGATGTGCGGCGGCGCGCCGGCCGGGCACATGGCCTGCAGCGCCTCGACCAGCGCGCTGTAGGTGGCCGCCAGGCGCTGCACGTGCAGCGCCTCGAAGGCCTGCGGAAACTGGCGCGAGACGGCCAGCCGGTTCTCCAGCAGGTAGCCCAGGCCCGATGGCGCCTGGGTGCGCTGCGACAGCACCCACCAGTTGCCGTCGGGCCCGCGCGCCAGGTCGAAGGCGGCGATGTGCAGCCAGGTGTCGCCAGGCGGCGTGACGCCCTGCATGGCGCGCAGGTAGCCCGGGTTGCCCTGCACCAGGGCGGGCGGCAGCAGCCCTTCGGCGAGCATCTGCTGCGGGCCGTAGACGTCGGCCATGACGCGGTCGAGCACGCGCACGCGCTGCAGCACGCCGGCCTCGATGCCAGCCCAGCTCTCGGGCGAGACGATCAGCGGAAACAGGTCGAGCGACCAGGGCCGCTGCGGGCCGTCGCGGTCGGCATAGACGTTGTAGGTGACGCCGTTGTCGCGGATCTGGCGTGCCATGCTCTGGGCGCGGCGGGGCAGGTCGGCAAAGCCGCCGGGGCCCAGCTCTTCGAAGAAGTGCGCCCAGGCCGGTGCGAGCGTGTCTGCGCTGTCGTCGCCTGCCGGCGTCTCGGGCGTCTCGGGCGTGACGCGCTCGCGCAGTTCGTCGTAGTGGCCGGGGGCCGCCTCGGGGGCGAGGCTGGCCGCCAGCGCAGCCAGGTTTTCGGGCGCGCCGGCGTCCGGGAAAAGCGATGAATTCAATGACGGGTTGATGGGGTCCACTACCGGTCGATTGTCCCATCGGCCGGGACATCGCCCGCTGCGCCCGGGGCCGCCTGCGCCAGGTGGCTTCCCACCGTCGACAGCAGCCCGCGCAGCCAGCGGTGCGCCGCCTGGTGCTGCGAGCGCTCGTGCCACAGCTGGTAGAAGCGCATGCGCGGAAAGCCCTCGGGCGCCGCCACGCTGACCACCTGCAGGCTGGCCGTGAATTGCTCGGCAAAGTGGCGTGCCGTGGTGAAGACCAGGTCGCTTTGCGCCACCAGGTAGGGCGCCATGGCGTAGTAGGGCACGAACACCCGCGCATCGCGGGTCTGCCGCAGGCCGGCCAGGTGGCTGTCGACCACCGCGCGGTGCGACTTGGCAAAGGGCGTGGGCACCACGTGGGCGGCGGCCAGGTAGCGCTGCAGCGTCATTGCGCCGGGCGCGGCCAGCGGGTTCTGCGGGCTCATCATGCACACCAGCTCGTCTTCGATGAGCAGCGACAGGTGCATGCGCTCGGGCGGCAGCGGCCAGTTGCCGATCACGATGTCCAGCTCGCCCTGCGCCAGGGAGCGCTCGTAGTCGTAGCCGGGCGTGAGCGGGTGGATCATCAGGCGCGCCTGCGGCGCCTCGGCCCGGAAGCGCTCGACCACCTCGGCCATGAAGCTGGCCGCCAGGTAGTCGGGCGTGGCCACGGTGAAGGTCATGACGCTGGCGCCGGGCTCGAACTGCTCGGGTCCGGCCAGCATGCGGTCGATTTCGCCCAGCACCTCGCGAGCGCTTTCGCGCAGCTGCAGGGCGCGGGCGGTGGGCACCATGCCGCCGCGCTCGCGCACCAGGATCGGGTCGCCGAAGGCGTCGCGCAGCCGCTTGAGGGCCGCGCTGATGGCCGGCTGCGTCTGGTTCATGCGAACGGCCGCGCGCGACACGCTGCGCTCGGCCACCAGCGCCGCGAGCACGCGCAGCAGGTGGATGTCGACAAGGTCCTGGCTTCTCGTCATTTTTCTAGGGTTCGACCGGATGGCGCGCCCACCGGGGGCGCGACCTATAGCGCTGATTTATGGCGCACATTCCGCATGCGTCGCGCGCGCCGGGACCATTGTGCCTACAGTGCGCCCCCAGGCGGCGGCTCCTTTCGGACCGGGACCGGGCCGCCGATGCCACACATCCAGGACCGAGGAGACAAGCATGACATCCACCACAGCGGCCGCATCCGCGCGGCCTTCCGCCACCCCGTCCGAGCTGGACGGGGTCTACCGCAAGATCATCTGGCGGCTCATTCCCTTCCTGATGCTCCTGTGGGTGCTGGCCTGGATCGACCGGGTCAACATCGGCTTCATCAAGCTGACCATGCTGGACGAGCTCAAGTGGAGCGAAGCCGTGTATGGCCTGGGCGCCGGGATCTTCTTCCTGGGCTACTTCTTCTTCGAGGTGCCCAGCAACCTGCTTCTGCAGCGCATCGGCGCCAAGAAGACCATCATGCGCATCACCATCGGCTGGGGCCTGACCTCCATCGCCGCGATGTTCGTGAAGACGCCCGAGCAGTTCTACTTCGTGCGCTTCCTGCTGGGCGTGTTCGAGGCCGGCTTCTACCCCGGCATCATCCTGTACCTGACCTACTGGTTCCCGGGCACCCGGC
>JAFECZ010000859.1 GCA_018241905.1 Pseudomonadota bacterium | reverse complement strand
CGGTGTGGGCAACGGCGTGGTCCCCACCGAAACCGTGCATTGGCATGGGCAGCCCCATTCGCTGGTGATGACGCTGCCGCCCCTGGCCACCCTGCTGTGGGTGCTGGCATGAGCATGCGGCGCGGAGCGACATGCTGATCGCCGGGCGCCCCTACCCGCTTGGCGCCACGCTGGCCGAGGAAGGCGGCATCAACTTTGCGCTGGTCGCGCCGAACGCCCAGGCCGTCGAGCTGTGCCTGTTCGACCCGAGCGGACGCGACGAACAGCAGCGGCTTCGCCTTCCGGCATGCACCAACGGGTGCTGGCATGGGCGGCTGCCGAGCGCGGGGCCTGGCCTGGTGTACGGCTACCGGGTGCACGGGCCGTGGGCACCGCACCTGGGGCAGCGCTTCAACCCCGCCAAGCTGTTGCTCGACCCCTATGCCCGCGAAGTCGTCGGCGAGTACGGGGGCGAGGATCTCTTCCTGGGCCACATGCCCGGCCAGCCGGCGCAGCGCGACACCCGCGACAACGCGGCCATCGCCCTGAAGGCGCGCGTCGCCGCGCCGCTGCCGCCGGCGTGCGCGCTCGAGACGCGGCCCCGCGTCGCTGCCGGCGACCGGGTGCTCTACGAGCTGCACGTGGGCGGCCATACCCAGCTGCACCCCGCCGTGCCGGGCGAATTGCGCGGCACCTTCGCCGGCCTGGCGCAGGCGCCCGTGCTGGACCACCTCCAGCGCCTGGGCATCACCACGCTGAGCCTGATGCCGGTGCAGCACCGCGCCGACGAGGAGCGCCTGCTGAAGCTGGGGCTGCGCAACTACTGGGGCTACAGTCCCATCGGCTGGTTCGCGCCCGAGGCGCGCTACTGGAGCGGCCGGCCAGGCACCACGCCGGCGCAGGAAATGCGCCAGCTCACCGATGCGGTGCATGCCCGCGGCATGGAAGTGGTGGTGGACATGGTGTTCAACCACAGCGCCGAGACCGACGAGCTGGGCCCCACCTTGAGCCTGCGCGGCATCGACAACGCGCTGTACTACCACCTGCGCGCCGACAACCCGGCGCTCTACGAGAACTGGACGGGCTGCGGCAACTGCCTCGATCTTTCGCAGCCGCGCGTGCTGCAGCTGGTGATGGACTGCCTGCGCCACTGGGTGCTGGAGCTGGGGGTCGACGGCTTTCGCTTCGACCTGGCGCCGGTGCTGGCGCGCAGGCCGCCAGCCGGCGAGTTCGATGCGCATGCCCCGTTCCTGGCCGCCGCGACCCAAGACCCGGTGCTCTCGCGCTGCCTGCTCATTGCCGAGCCCTGGGACG
>JAFECZ010000858.1 GCA_018241905.1 Pseudomonadota bacterium | reverse complement strand
CCGCGAACAGCCGACATTGTCTCATGACTTGGGGCATGCCGCTGGAAAGGCCCGATTCCGGTGCGCCGGGGCGCGCCCAGGCCGCCCGGGAAGAGGCCCTGCGGTAGACTCGGAGGTTCAGGCCGGCTGTCGCGCACGAGCACACGCTCTTTTCGGCGCGCCGCCCGGATCCGCGCCAGGTCGAAGCCGCTTTTTTTCGACCCACACCCGAAGTTTCCACCAGCGACCAGAGAGACATGGCCCAGTACGTCTACACCATGAACCGCGTCTCCAAGACCGTGCCGCCCAAGCGGCAGATCTTGAAAGACATTTCCCTTTCCTTCTTCCCCGGCGCCAAGATCGGCGTGCTCGGCCTCAACGGCTCGGGCAAGTCGTCGCTGCTCAAGATCATGGCGGGCATCGACAAGGAGATCGAAGGCGAGGCGCTGCCCATGCCGGGCCTGACCATCGGCTACCTGGAGCAAGAGCCCAAGCTCAACCCCGAGCACACGGTGCGCCAGGAAATCGACGAGGCCATGGGCGAGGTGAACAACGCCAAGGCCCGCCTGGAGGAAATCTACGCCGCCTATGCCGAGGAAGACGCCGACTTCGACGCGCTGGCCAAGGAGCAGGGCGAACTGGAGGCGGTGATTGCCGCCGCCGGCACCGACTCCGAGCACCAGATCGAGATCGCCGCCGACGCGCTGCGCCTGCCGCCGTGGGACGCCAAGGTCGGCCTGCTCTCGGGCGGCGAGAAGCGCCGCGTGGCGCTGTGCAAGCTGCTGCTGTCCAAGCCCGACATGCTGCTCCTGGACGAACCCACCAACCACCTGGACGCCGAGTCGGTCGAGTGGCTGGAAATCTTCCTGCAGCGCTTTACCGGCACCGTGGTGGCCATTACCCACGACCGCTACTTCCTGGACAACGCCGCCGAGTGGATTCTCGAACTGGACCGCGGCCGCGGCATTCCATGGAAGGGCAACTACAGCAACTGGCTGGAGCAGAAGGAAGCCCGTCTCGAGGCCGAGCAAAAGGGCGAGGAAGCCCATGCCAAGGCCATGAAGAAGGAACTGGAGTGGGTGCGCCAGAACGCCAAGGGCCGCCAGGCCAAGAGCAAGGCCCGCCTGCAGCGCTTCGAGGAACTGAGCGACTACGAATACCAGCGCCGCAACGAGACGCAGGAAATCTTCATCCCCGTGGCCGAGCGCCTGGGCAGCAAGGTGATCGAGTTCAAGAACGTCACCAAGAGCTATGGCGACCGCGTGCTCATCGACAACCTGAGCTTCAACATCCCGGCCGGTGCCATCGTGGGCATCATC
>JAFECZ010000857.1 GCA_018241905.1 Pseudomonadota bacterium | reverse complement strand
AGCCACGCTCACCTACGTGGCCATCGACGAGAACGGACGGCCGCGGCCCATCGAGCAGGACTGAGCCGAGATGGCGCCTTTCCGGCAAGGGCGCAAACATCATGGCCGGCATACATGCCTCAGCTTCAGGCCGGCCCCTCGGAAAGCGACGTGCCTGCCACCTTGCCGGCAGACGTGAGGGCGACAAGGATCCGTTCTACTCCCTGGCTCACAGTCGCAGGAATTGATGCGTGATGTATGATGACAAGCATCAAATTTGCCTGCGAGAGGCACCATGCGCACCACTTTGGCGATTGATGACGACATCCTGTCCGCTGCCAAGCACTTGGCCGAGCGCGAGCACAAGAGCCTGGGCGAAGTGATTTCCATGCTGGCGCGGCAGGGCCTGCAAAAGGCGCGCGCGGCCAAGCCAATGCGCAATGGCGTGCCCTTGCTGCCCACTCAACAAGCGGGGGTGCCCGTCACCCTGGAGTTGGTCAACCAGTTGCGCGACGAACTGCCATGACGGTTTTTCTGCTGGACGTGAACATGCTGATCGCATTGATCGATCCGGCGCATGTTCACCATGACCTGGTCCACGACTGGTTCGCGCGCAAGGGACGCAAGGGCTTTGCCACTTGCCCTCTTACTGAAAATGGCTTGCTGCGAATCGTCGGCAATCCCAAATACCCCAACTCGCCAGGGCCACCCAGCGCGGTGGCACCTGCATTGGCTGCGCTGCGCGCACTGCCGGGCCACGCCTTCTGGCCCGACACCGTCAGCATCGCCGATCCGGCTCACCTGGACGCGAGCTTGCTGAGCAACCACGCACGCGTGACCGACAGCTATCTGCTGGCGCTCGCCTACGCCCAGGGAGGCAAGCTTGCCAGCCTCGACAGACGCTTGGCTACCGAGGCCGTAGCACGCGGCGCCTCGACGCTGGAACTTCTGTAAGCGCGAGCCACGGGGCCGCCGCCATTGGCGCGGCGGCTCATCTCAGACCTTGCTGAAATCCGGCTTGCGCTTTTCCATGAACGCCGTGAAGGCCTCGCGCGCCGCGGGCTCGCGCAGCATGCGCGAGAAGCTCGCGCCTTCCTCGGCCATGCGCTCGGGCAAGTGAGCCAGCTGCGACTTGCGCATCAGCCGCTTGGTTTCCATGAGTGCGGACAGGGGCTTGGCCGCCATCTTGCGCGCCAGGCCCTGGGCGATGGCATTGCATTCGGTGGGTGGCACCACGCGGTTGACCAGGCCCACCTCGAGCGCGGCCTCGGCCATGAAGGGCTCGCCCAGCAGCAGCGCCTCGGCCGCGCGGTGGTAGCCGAACA
>JAFECZ010000856.1 GCA_018241905.1 Pseudomonadota bacterium | reverse complement strand
AGGCTACGAACTTCTTGGCGGTTTCCTTGTTCTTGGCGTCCTTGAACACCACGCCGGTCTTCACCGCGGTGCGATAGACCATCTTGCTGCCGTCCGGCTTGTTGGGGAAGCCCGCCGTGCGGATGCGCTCGTAGTAGTTCTTCTTGGCTTCCTCGCGCTGCTCGGGCGTGAGGGTGGCGTTGTTCGCATCATCGAGCCACTTGGCCGCGATCGAGATGGTCGCGTTGTGGGTCATCACGGTGGTCTTGTTGTGGAAGGCCACGTTGTTGTCCGGCTCCTTCCAGCTCGTCGACGAAGGCGGCGTGCAGCCCTTGGTGTAGGGCGCCGTGTAGTCGGTCAGCGCGCCGATCAGGCCGGTGCGCACCTTCGGGTCGTCCACCAGCAGCTTGCCGTTGTCGTCCACCAGCTTGACGTTGTAGGCGTCCATGAAGGTGAGGAAGGAATAGAACGAGTCGCTCGAATCCACGCCCATGGGCATGCCGATGCCGAAGTTGCGCTTGCCGGTGGCCTTGCGGCTGCCCGGCTGCACCTTGTCGCACCAGAAGCTCCAGTAGTCCTTCCAGCCGGTGGGAATGTCCGATTCCTTGAAGCCGGCCTCCTCGAGCATGTCCTTCCAGTACTCGATGTGCATGGTCTGCTGCTTGATCGGGAAGGCGTAGTAGGCCTTGCCCTTCGTCTGGTTGTTGTAGAGGAAGGTGGTTTCGACCGTGTTGGGCGCGAAGTTGCCCAGCATGGGCTTGAGCACGCTGCTGATGTCCTCGAGCTTGCCGTCGTAGGCCCACTTGCCCGTGACCTGGAAGTCGTACACGTCGGCATAGGCCACGTCCGGCGGGCTGCCCGAATCGAGGGCCGACACCGTCTTGGGGATCATGTCCTGCACGGGGTACTGCGACAGCTCGATCTTCACGCCCTTGTTGGCGTCCTCGAACTTCTTGATGGCGGCAAACAGCGCGTCGTCTTCCGCCTTGTAGAAGCCTTTGACCCACCAGACGGTGAGTTTTTCCTGGGCCATCGCGTGGCCACCTGCCAGCAGGCCGAGGGCGGCCAGCAAGGTCGGGGCAAGAGCTGCCTTGAATTTCTTCATGATGAACGTCTCCAGTGGTCGTGTTGTCTGTCTGTCGGAAAGGATGCTCGGGGGATCAGTGCATGTCCTTGGCCGGCCGCGCGGTCGATGCGGCGGCGGCCTTCAGGTGCGGAGGCGGGCGGCTCAGGCGCGGCAGGCGGCGGCGCGAACCCAGCACCTCGTCGATGTCTTCGCGTGCGCTGTCGATGAGGAAGGCCACCGCGGCCTCCGCCGCCGCCGGA
>JAFECZ010000855.1 GCA_018241905.1 Pseudomonadota bacterium | reverse complement strand
ATCGAGCTGACCGACGACAACGGCATCCTCGCGGGCCGCTTCGCGCCGACGGTGCGCAAGCCGATCGCGACGCTGCCTTCGGGCCGCAAGGTGCTGGGCCTGGCCGACGTGGTGGTGCTCAACGACCCGATCACCGGCCAGGGCTCCAACAACGCAGCCAAGTGCGCCGACACGTATCTCAGGAGCATCCTGGCGCGCGGCAACGGCGCGGCCGACGCCGCATGGATGCAGCAGACCTTCGACCGCTACTGGTTCGGCTACGCGCAATGGGTGGCGCAGTGGACCAACATGCTGCTGGCCCCGCCGCCGGCCCACGTGCTCAAGCTCCTGGGAAGCGCTGGCGCCATCCCGCCGCTGGCCAGCGCCTTTGCCAACGGCTTCGACGATCCGCGCACCTTCTTCCCGTGGTTCACCGACCCGGCGCAGGCGGACCGCTATATCGAGACTTGCGCTGCCGTCGCGTAGCACGGAGAGCGAACATGAAGAAGCGACGCGTTGCAATCGTCGGCGCCGGCCAGTCCGGCATGCAGCTCGCGCTGGGCCTGCAGCGCGCGGGGCACGAGGTGACGGTGTTCTCCAACCGCACGGGGCAGGAGATCCTGGACGGCCCGGTCATGTCCAGCCAGTGCATGTTCGAGGCCGCGCTGCAGACCGAGCGCGAACTGGCGCTGGACTGGTGGGCCGCGCAATGCCCCCGCGTGGAGGGCATCGGCATGGTGGTGCGCAGCCCCCAGGGAAGCAAGTCCATCGAATGGAGCGCCAGGCTCGACGGGCCCGCGCAATCGGTCGACCAGCGGCTGAAGATTCCCGCCTGGATGGCCGAATTCGAGAAGCGCGGCGGCCGGCTGGTGGTGCAGGACGTGGGGCTGGCCGAGCTGGAAGCGTGCGCCGAAACGCATGAACTGGTCGTCGTGGCCAGCGGCAAGGGCGAGATCTCGCAACTGTTCGAGCGCGACGCGCAGCGCTCGCCGTTCGAGCAGCCCCAGCGGGCATTGGCGCTGACCTACGTCAAGGGCATGAAACCGCGCGAGCCCTGCGCCGCCGTGTGCTTCAACCTGATTCCGGGCGTGGGCGAGTACTTCGTCTTCCCTGCCCTCACCACCAGCGGGCCGTGCGAGATCATGGTGTTCGAAGGCATTCCAGGCGGCCCGATGGACTGCTGGGCCGACGTGAAGACGCCGCAGGAGCACCTGGCGCGCAGCAAGTGGATCCTCGAGACCTTCCTGCCCTGGGAGGCCGAGCGCTGCCGCGACATCGAGCTGACCGACGACAACGGCATCCTCGCGGGCCGCTTCGCACCGACGGTGC
>JAFECZ010000854.1 GCA_018241905.1 Pseudomonadota bacterium | reverse complement strand
GGCACTTGCAGCTTGATGAAGCCGACGATTTTCTTCGCCATGCTTTTCTCCTTGCGGGTTTTAGCGCCGCAGCGTCATGCCGCGGCTCCCCGGGGTTGGGGCTCTTTGCTGACTACGCCGCGCGCCGAGCCGGAAAAGCGCGCGGACCTGAATTGATTGGCTAGCCGCCTCAGGTCTTCTCGACCTGGGCAAACTCGAGTTCGACCGGGGTGGCGCGACCGAAGATCATCACGGACACGCGCACCTTATTCTTCTCGTAGTTGACTTCCTCGACCGTGCCGTTGAAGTCGGTGAACGGACCTTCCTTGACGCGCACGAATTCGCCCACGACGAACTCCACCTTGTGGCGGGGCTTTTCGGTGCCCTGCTGCATCTGGCTGACGATGTCCTCGACTTCCTTCTGCGAGATGGGCGCCGGGCGGTTCTTGGCACCACCCACGAAGCCCGTCACCTTGTTGGTGTGCTTCACCAGGTGCCAGGACTCGTCGTCCATGATCATTTCGACCAGCACATAGCCCGGGAAGAAGCGGCGCTCGGTGGTGCGCTTCTGGCCGTTCTTGATCTCGACCACTTCTTCGGTCGGCACCAGGATGCGGCCGAACTTGTCTTGCATGCCGGCGCGGTTGATGCGCTCCTGGATGTTGCGCTCCACGGCCTTTTCCATGCCCGAATAGGCATGCACCACATACCAGCGCAGATCCGGATTCGCCGGAGGCGCCAGCACCGAGGTCGTTTCAACTGCGTCGCTCATTACTTTCTCCAGCCCAGGATGAGGTCAAAGAACACCCATTCCAACGTCTTGTCCGTGAGCCAAAGGAAGATCGACATGATGACCACGAAGGCAAACACATAGCCCGTCATCTGGATGGCTTCCTTGCGGGTCGGCCACACGACTTTCTTGACTTCGCGCCACGCGTCGCGACCGAATGCCACCAGCTGGCGCCCATGCTCGGAAGAGGCAAAGACACCCACCGCCGCAGCCAGGCCAACGAGCAAGGCGATCCACTGCACCACCGCACCCTGGCGGGACAGCAGGTAGAACGCCACGATGGCGCCCACCGCCAGCACCACAGCCCCGGCCAGCTTGGCCTTGTCTGCAGTGGTGCTCACGGTTTCGATTTGAGTAGTGGCCATCTTGGGCAAATATTCCTGCGGCCTCTTCCGGCCTTGAATTTCACGCGCCTTCTTTACAGACGCCGAAGCCCGTCACGCGTGACGGGCTTGTTCGGGGCCACCTTCAGGTGGCAGGGGCAGTAGGAATCGAACCTACAACCTTCGGTTTTGGAGACCGACGCTCTGCCAATTGAGCTATACCCCT
>JAFECZ010000853.1 GCA_018241905.1 Pseudomonadota bacterium | reverse complement strand
GCTGCTGGGCCTGTCGCGCAAGGCAGCCACCGAGTTCTCGTTCTTCCTGGCCATGCCCACGCTCATCGGCGCCGGCGTCTACAGCCTCTACAAGGAGCGGGCGGCGCTGTCCATCGCCGACCTGCCGATGTTCCTGGTCGGGCTCCTGTTCTCGTTCATCAGCGCCTGGCTGTGCGTGCGCTGGCTGCTGCGCTACATCTCCACGCACAACTTCATTCCCTTCGCCTGGTACCGGATCGCCTTCGGCATCGTGGTGCTGGCGACGGCGTGGAGCGGCCTCGTGGTCTGGGCCGACTGAGGCAGGCCCGCGCCGGGCGGGGTGCCTGCCCTCAGGCGCCCTTGCCGCCTTGGCGCGCTTCCTCGAGCAGTTGCTGAATGACCTGCTCGGACTTCTCGTACTCGCCTTCGCCGAAGTGGTGGAAGCGGATCCGGCCCTGCGCGTCGATGAAGTAGTGGGCAGGCCAGTAGCGGTTGTCGAAGGCACGCCAGACGGCGAACTGGTTGTCCACCGCCACCGGGAATTCGATGCCCAGCTCCTGCACGGCGCGCTTCACGTTGTCGATGTTCTTTTCGTAGGCGAATTCGGGCGAATGCACGCCCACCACCACCAGGCCCTGGTCCTTGTACTTGCGATACCAGTCGCGCACATAGGGCAGTGCGTTGCGGCAGTTGTAGCAGCCGAAGGTCCAGATATCGACCAGCACGACCTTGCCGCGCAGCTGCTGCGCGGTCAGTGGCGGCGAGTTGATCCATTCGACCGCGCCCTGGAAGCCGGGCAGCGCGCCTTCGACCGGCAGGTTCAGGCGCGCCCGTTCGCGCGCCTGCATCTTGTGCAGGCCCGGCTGCACCAGCTTCTGTTCGATGGCCGCGGTGCCCGCGCGCTCCGACAGCCGGGCGAGGGCGCCCGTGTCCAGGCCCAGCGAGATGGCCGCCACGGAAGCCAGCACCGCAGCGCCCAGGCCGCGGCGCACGGCACTGCTCGCCGAGGCCGACGCGCGCAGGCGGGAGAACAGCGCGTCGCCAATGCACAGCACCACCGCGAGCGAGGTTGCCGCGCCCAGCGCATAGCCCAGCAACAGGGAAAAGGTGCGCATGGTCGGGCCTTCGAGCATTGCGCCGCTGAGAATGAGGCCAAGCACGGGCCCCGCGCAGGGCGCCCACAGCAGCCCGGTGGCCGCGCCCAGCAGCAGCGCGCCGCCGGCCGAGCCCGATTTGTCCGCGCCGCTGGACATTCGCGCGCCCAGCGCAACCGCTGGACGGGCCAGCCAGCTCGACAGGGCCGGGACGAGCAGCATCAACCCCGTCAGCGTCAGTGAGGCCAGCGC
>JAFECZ010000852.1 GCA_018241905.1 Pseudomonadota bacterium | reverse complement strand
CATGTCGCGCAGGCTGTGCGCAAGCCGGCCCAGTTGCCGATGCACCAGCACGTGGCCGGCGGCGAACAGGCCGCCAGCCATGAAGACCCACAGCACGGCCATCGGCGTTTCGGAAAGGCCGAGGAAGGCGCCGGCCATGGCCATCAACTTGACGTCGCCGGCGCCCATCACGCGCAGCATGTAAAGGGGCAGCAGGAGCAGCAGGCCGGCGAACAGGCCGCCCACCGCCCACCAGAAGCCGGCATGCGTCGAGACGGGGACGACGGCGGTGTAGATCAGCGCAAAGGTGGCGCCGCCGTAGGTCAGGCCGTTGGGAATGCGCATGCTCACGCAGTCCTTCCAGGCACCGGCAATCAACAGGGCGAAGAGCACTGCGGTGCGCGGGTCCGCCAGCAGCATTCGCAGCAGATCGAGGAGGGCACCGAACTCGCTCATGAATTACATCCAAAGATCTCAGATGTAATCCAATGTATTAATGCGAGGTCACTCGCACATGAGCGCGCCGTCCTTTTTTGAGGCCGGGCAGATGTCCTGGCAAATAACGCCAAACCGGGACATTTGTCCCGGCAACGCGGCCCGGTGGCGGCCCGCGCGGCGCTTTCAGCTCAGGCGGCGGCCAATGCCGCGAACATCGCAAATGGGGTCAGTGCGGCGCGTGCCGATGCGCTTGCGCCTGCGCCTGCGCCGGCTCGATGGCCCTGGCGCCGAAGCGCATGTCGGCATAGCGCACGAAGCGCGTGCGGTGCTTGATCCGGTAGCCTGCCCAGATCGCCAGGAAGATCGGCAGCCCGATGTAGGTGCCCAGCAAGCCGATCCAGTCGATCTCCGGGCCCAGCAGGGCCTGGTAGTTCTGCCCGAGCGTCACCACCAGGCACAGTGCAAACGCGAAGATCGGGCCCCACGGGAAGAACGGCGAGACGTAGGGCAGCTCGCCCAGGTCGCGGCCTTGGGCGAGAAAGCCCTTGCGGAAGCGGTAGTGGCTCACCGCAATGCCCAGCCACACGATGAAGCCGGTGATGGCCGATGCATTGAGCAGCCACAGGTAGATGTTCTGGCCCTTGAACAGGGTCGTGAGAAAGCACATGGCGCCCACGGCGGCGGTGGCCACCAGCGCAGCCATCGGCACGCCCTGGCGCGACAGCCGGGCGAAGACGCGCGGCGCACGCCCCTGGCGGGCCATGTCGTAGAGCATGCGGGTGGAGGCATACATGCCCGAGTTGCCCGCCGACAGCACGGCCGTGAGGATGACCGCGTTCATCACGCCCGCCGCCGTTGCCAGGCCCGCGTTGCGAAACACCAGTGCAAACGGGCTCACGCCCACCGATTCG
>JAFECZ010000851.1 GCA_018241905.1 Pseudomonadota bacterium | reverse complement strand
CCCGCACGGCCGCTCCGAAGGGGGCTCGCACCGCAATGCGCAGCATGGAGGTTTTGGAATGAGCGCGCTTCTTTCGGTCGAAACGCTCACACGGCGCTTCGGCGGGCTGGTGGCGGTCAACGGCGTCACGCTCGATTTGCGTCTGGGCGAGGTCCATGCGGTGATCGGCACCAACGGTGCCGGCAAGTCCACGCTGATCAACATGCTCTCCGGCGAGATCCAGGCTTCGGAAGGACGCATTGCGCTCGACGGGCGGGAAATCACGAAGCGCTCGCAGGCGGCGCGCGCACGCGACGGCGTGGGGCGCAGCTACCAGCGCACCACCATCTTCCCGGAGTTCACGGTGCACGAGAACTGCCGGCTGGCCGCGCAGGCGGCCACGCAGCGGCCCTGGGCCATCTGGCAGCCGTCGCGCAAGTGCGATGCCAGCAATGCCGCGGCGCGCGAGGCGCTGGAGGCCGCCGGCCTGGCCGACGTGGCCGAACGCGTTGCCGGCACCATGAGCCACGGCGCCAAGCGCCAGCTGGAAGTGGCCATGTGCCTGGCCACCCGCCCGCGCGTGCTGCTGCTGGACGAACCCCTGGCCGGCATGGGCGCGGAAGAAACCGACCGCATGCTCACGCTCCTGGAAAAGCTCAAGGCGACCCACGCCATCCTGCTGGTGGAGCACGACATGGACGCCGTGTTCCGCATCGCCGACCGCATCACCGTGATGGTGAACGGGGCCGTCATCGCAACGGGCGACCCGGCAGCGATCCGGCAGAACGCGCAAGTGCGCACCGCATATCTGGGTGAGGAAGGTCATTGAGATGCTGAAGATCGAAGGCCTCAACACCTACTACGGGGACAGCCACATCCTGCGCGGCGTCGACGTGCAGCTGCCGGCGTCCACATCGCTGGGCCTGCTGGGCCGCAATGGCATGGGCAAGACCACGCTCATCCGCAGCCTCATGGGCTACGTGCGCCCGGCCTCCGGCCAGGTGCTGTTCGAAGGGCGCAACGTCACCGGCTGGGTGCCGGAGAAGATGGCGCGGCTGGGCATTGGCTACGTGCCCGAAGGACGCGGCATCTTCCCCAACCTGTCGGTGCGCGAGAACCTGGTGATGAGCGAGCGCGCCGGCCCCGACGGGCGGCGCGACTGGACCTTCGACCGCGTGATGAGCACCTTCCCGCGCCTGGCCGAGCGTCTCTCGCATGGCGGCCAGCAGCTCTCGGGCGGCGAGCAGCAGATGCTGTCCATCGGCCGCGCGCTCATGACCAATCCGCGCCTGATGATCCTGGACGAAGCCACCGAAGGCCTGGCGCCGCTGGTGGTGGCGGAGATCTGG
>JAFECZ010000850.1 GCA_018241905.1 Pseudomonadota bacterium | reverse complement strand
CTGGGCTGCTGCCGGTTTCGTTGACACCGACCTAAGCTTTTTGAGCTTGTTCGAACTGTACGGGACTGACGTAGCCTAGAGTCGAGTGTCGGCGCGTCCGGTTGTAGAACCGCTCGATGTAGTCGAACACGTCGGCGCGAGCCTGCTCCCTGCTGCGGTACACCTTCCTGGCTGTGCGCTCAGTCTTCATTGAACTGAAGAAGCTCTCCATCGCCGAGTTGTCCCAGACCTCGCCGGCTCTGCTCATGCTGCAGGTGAAACCTTGCTCGCGCAGCAGTTGCTGGAAGTGCGCACTGGTGTATTGGGTGAATTCAACCGGTCGTCGCAACACCGGGTTAAGCGGCAGATTTTAGGTATTCGTTGAGAGCTTCAGCCGGCGTTTTCCAGCCGAGCGTTTTGCGAGGTCTGTTATTTAGCGTGCGAGCCACGGCCTGAATATCTTCATCGTTCCATCGAGACAGGTCCGTGCCCTTCGGGAAGTATTGGCGCAGCAGCCCATTCGTGTTCTCGTTGGTGCCGCGCTGCCAGGGGCTGTGAGGATCTGCAAAGAACACCTTCACGCCAGATTCGATGGTGAATCGCGCATGGTCTGACAACTCCTTGCCACGATCCCAAGTCAGCGACTGCCACAGCTGAGCAGGAAGCGTGGTCACTGTTCTCTTGAGCGCATTGGCCATGGTGACAGCACCGTAGCCAGCCAACGCAGGGCCGTTCTTCGTGCGAGGAATTTGCCCATAGCCTTTCTCGCGAGGCAAGTGAACGAGCATGGTGAATCGGCTTGACCTTTCCACCAGCGTTCCAATGGCAGACCTGTCCAGCCCGATGATTAAGTCTCCTTCCCAGTGACCCGGTACGGCACGATCTTCTGCTGCAGCAGGTCGGCTTGAGATCATCACTTCTTCACTGACATGAGCCCACGCTTTGGCTTGGGACCTGGCCCGCGGCACGCGCAACGCACGCCCTGTGCGCAGATAGCTCACCAGTTCGCGCTTGAGCGCGCCTCTGCCCTGAATGTAGAGGGCCTGGTAGATGGCTTCATGGGAGATGCGCATGGATCGATCATGCGGGAAGTCAACCTGCAGCCGGGCAGCAATCTGCTCCGGCGACCAGCCGTTGACCCATTTGCGGTCACCTCGATGGGGCTTATTGCGGCCGATGAATGGAGCCTGCCGGGGCCCAGCGACTTTGCGTCCTCGAGCATCATGTATCTTGCCCTCCAGGCGCTCTTGGACATATTTGCGCAGGTGCGGGTTCGTGACCAGCTTGGCTGGCTTGGGCCTCTTGGCTACCAACTCGGATTTCCACTGCGCGACCGACGCTCGGTACTCGAGCTT
>JAFECZ010000084.1 GCA_018241905.1 Pseudomonadota bacterium | reverse complement strand
GTCGCTGTTGACTTCGCCGGTGCCCAGGAACACCGTGTCCTCGCCTTCGTTGTTGCCGAAGATCACGTCGATGGCGCCGCATGCGTTGCGCTGCGCGGGCCGGTTGATGCCGGCCGTGTTGGTCGGCGCGAGCCCGCCCACCGAGACCCAGTTCTCGCCGCCGTTCTTCGAGTACCAGACGCCGCCGTTGGCCGAGGCCGCGTAGATGCGCTGGCCGCCGTCGTGAACGCACAGCGCGTTGATGCGGCCGGCCACGCGCGGGTTGCCTTCGGCCTGGCCGCCCAGCACGGTGGCCGGGCCCAGGTGCTGCCAGGCGAACTGGTTGCCGGCCATGGGCGCGAAGGGCGCAAGCCCGCGCGCACTGCGCGCGGCCGGTGCCGGCTGGCTCGGCGCGCGGCTGGCGCGCAGCGCCTGCTGCAGGTCGAGCGCGCTGCGCCGGCGCGCGTTGTAGCCGGCGCGCGCCGCCGGGTCGTCGCCCTCGCCTTCGTCGGCCTGCGCGGGCGCAATGGGCCACTCATAACGGCTCATAGGACACCTCCGCGAAAACGTGCTCCGGTATTCGCCTCGGGAACGGCCCGGCGGCTCATGGCTGGCCTTCCTTCGGCGCATCCGGCGCCACTCGAATCCAACCTTCGCGCAGCTCGGCCGGGGTGTCGGGCAAGAGCGCGGTCTGCGTCGCGGCCAGGATGGCGTCGGTGCGCCAGGTGGCCGGCGTGTCGCGCCACAAGAAGTTCTGGTCCTTGCCGAACACCGAGACCTTGGGCAGGCGCACCTGGCCGTCCTTGTCGAGGTCGGTCTCGACCATTACCGGCCCGGTTCGCAGCGAGGGCGCAATGGCCGCAAGGCCCGGCCCGACCCAGTCGCGCGCCAGCTGCAGCGCCTTGCGCGGCAGCACGCCCGAGGTCAGCGTGGCCTTGCCGGCCGGGTGCATGAAGATGGTCAGCGTCACGCTCTGGCCGATGTGCAGCATCAGCGTGTCGGCATCGTCGGTCCCGGCGATGTAGGGGTGCGTGATCGATGTCTTGGGCGGCATCCCGGTCACCTTGGCATACAGCCCGAGCTGCCCGCGGCTGCGGCCGGCCTCGGCGGCGGTACCGGCAATGGCCTTGTCGACCAGGCGGAAGTGCGCGTAGTCGTCGTCCACGAAGAAGCCCAGCACGCCGTCGTCGCTGCGCGTGATCTCGCCGATGCGTACCGGGAAGGCATGGCGTGCGGCCTCGCGCTCGGCATCGGCCCACTCCTTGGCGCGTTGCGCATCGCTCAGGTCGATGTCGTCCGGCGGGCGCAGCTCCAGCTTGAGCTGCGCGCGCACCACCGCGATGGGCCGGCCCACCAGACCGGCCACGTGCTCGCTGCCCAGCGATGCGAAGCTGTCCACCGACCACAGCGTGGTGTCGATGGCGCGCAGCAGCGCCGACAGCGCCGTCTCCTGCCCGCTGTCGGGCGCCAGGGGCGCACCGGCACGCGCGGCGGCATCGGCGGCCACCAGCCCGTTGGCGAATCGGCCGAGCGCAAACTGCTCCGGCGCCAGGCCGTACAGCGGGCCGGAATCGGCCGGGCCTTCGCGGCCGGCGGCAATTTCCCACATCACGCCGCCGCTCACCGGCTCGTGCAGCAACTCGCCCACGGGCGAGCCGTCCACGGCGAAGATCTCCAGGCTCTCGTCGAGGTGGTCGGGCATCACGAAGCCGGCCACCGGGTTCACCTGCAGCGTAGTGTCGATCTGGTCGACCCTCGCATCCGTGCCCACGGCGCCGACCTCGGTCCTGGCATCGACCAGCTTGAACTGCCAGCGCGCCGGGCGCATGAGCCGCGGCGTGACGGCCAGCGCATTGGGCCGCGCCGGCAAGGCGCTGCGCATGGGAACGGCCACCTGGCTCACCGGCACGTCGAGCGTACGGCCGAAGGCGTCAAGCAAACGCGCGCGGCTCAGCGTGAGCGCACCGGCCAGCACCATGTGCGGCGGCGCGATGGGCGCGGGGTTGGCAATGCCGTTGCCGCTGGCCGGGCGGCGCAGGCCGTCGCTCACGGCCAGGCCCAGCAGCTGGGTACGCATGCCGTCCAGTGCGGCGGTCACCACGTCAAGCTTGTCGACGGCGGCATCGAGCGTGCGGTAGGCGGCCTCGGTGGCCTCGTCGACCTGGCCGGCATGGATGGCGTCCAGCTTGTCTTCTGCCGTGAGCCAGTCGGAGATGGCGCGGTGCAGCGTGTGGGCCGCGCCGGTGGTGAGCAGCGCGCGGCCGCGCAGCGTGGTGCTCATGCCCTGGCCCGCAGTGCCTTGCACCTCGAGGTCGACCGCGCCCAGGCGCCAGGCCTCCAGCGTGGGCGGATCGATCCCTTCCACCTTCAGCTCCCATTCCAGCCACATCGGAATCCATGGCTGCGCCCAGGTGGTCACGCCCACCAGGTCGGGGTCGGCACCCTTGTAGAGCGAGAGCTTGCGCGTCTCGTCCGCCACCATGCGCTGGTGCTGCTGCACGCCGGGCTCGATGGGCTTCTGGGCCGCAGCGGCTGTCGCACCTGCACGCGCTGCGCGAGCCGTCCTGGGCATGGCCGCGGTGCCGAGGAACGCGGTGGCGCCGTCATACGTTCCGTCCACGCCGAAGCGCAGTACCGACTCGGCCTTGAGCCGGTTGAAGATGCCGGTGCGCTCGGCCGTGGACGGCGTGACGGCATCGGCGATCCAGTCGTCGTGGTACGGGTCGTGCAGCACCGCCTCGCGCGCCAGGGTGAGCACTTCGGTGGGCACCGAGCCGTTGCCCAGCGAGCGCACGAAGCGGTCCTTGGCGATCACGCCGCTGATTTCCTGGATGACATGCGTGGGCCAGCGGCAGGTGAGCGTGCCGGCCGCCGAGCCGCGCCCGTCGTTGCCGTGGCGCAGGCTGCGCACCGCGCCGCGGATGGCCACCATGGGCTCGTTCGGGAAGGTGAAGCGCGCGGCCGGCCGCTTGACGATGCGCGCCTCGGTGGGCGCCAGCACCTCGCCCACGCGCGAGCGGGCGATGTCGTTCACCACCGCCGCGCTGGCACTGATGAGCGTGGGCTTGGACTTGCTGGAATACACCGTGGTGCCGCCCACCGCCTGCGCGGCGCCGGGCGCGGCATCGCCCAGGCCCTTGCGCGCCGCCTGGACGCCCGCCGCGGCCCGCTGCCCGCGGTACTTGCCCACCGCAATGCCGCCGGCGCCGCCGGTCTGCACGCGCTGCATGTAGCGGTCGTCGCCGTCGATGCCGCTGGGCACCGAGGTGAAGGCGCCCGCGTGCTCGTGCTCTTCCAGTTCCACCAGGCCGTCGGGCGAGCCGAGGCGGTTGATCTTCTGCGCGGTGAAGGCGGCAAGAAGCCGCTCGGAGGCGCGGCGCTGCTCGGGCGTGGCCTGCGGCGCGGCCGACAGCGCGGCCAGCATCTCGTCCTCGTGCTGGCCGAGGGCGACGCGCAGCGTGCCGGCCGACGGCCGGCGGTCCACCGGCGCGTTGCCCGCCACCGGCACGCCGTAGATCGACCCGTGCAAGAGCGACGAGCGCAGATGCCACGGCGGCGCCACGAAGCGCCGGCCCGCGTCGGCGGAGAAGGTCGATGCGGCGCTGAGCGTCTGCACCTCGACAAAGGTCTTGTCCATGGGCGCATAAGCCAGCGCAGGCGCCGCGACCGCAGCCGCGGCGGCCGCCACGCCGGTGCGCCTGCCAACCGGCGCGGGAATGCTCAGCGGCCGCTTGCTCGACCAGCGCTCTTCGGTGGTCAGGCCCAATGCCTTGCGCAATTCGAACTGCGCGCGATCCTGCTCCTGCGCCCACTTCTCGTCGCCCCATTCGTACAAGAGGCCCCAGCGCAGCCTGGCGAGCAGCTCGTCCAGGCTGTTGCTGCTGCGCGCCTTGTCCAGCGGATCGGACGCAGGGTCGCTCCACCAGCCGGCCACCACGTAGGCGGCGCAGTCCTCGTCCACGCCCTTGGGCGCCAGCGTGGCCACGTCGGCCAGCGTGTCATGGAAGGCGAAGCGGTTGAGCACCGCGTCGTACACGCCCGACCAGCTCAGCGATCCACCCACCGTTCCGGTGAGCTGGCCGCGATCGATCGTCTCGCCCGCGGGCACCGCGCTCTTGCTGCCGCCCTCGGTCCACGAACCCAGCGGCACGGCGATGGCGCGGTCGGCCTCGAGCACCCATCCGGTCGTCACCGCGTCCTTGCTGCCGCGCGGCAGCAGCACGCGCAGCACCACCCAGCGGTCGGGCAGCAGCGGCAGCGCAAGGCGGTTGGCGGCGCCGTCGACGCGCGTGGCCATGGTGCCGCGCAGCAGCGCATCGGGCATGGCCCAGTGCAGGTGCACGCCGGCCGGGCGCGGCGTGCCGGGCGTGAAGGGGTCGGGCATGCCGTCCTCGGGGTCTGCCACGCCCTTGCCGTTGGCGCCGGCCACCAGCATGGGCAGCCGCACCATCGCTTCGGTGCTGCCAGGCTGCACGTACAGCGCCTGCACGTCCATGGGCACCAGCAGGCGGTGTTCGCGCAGCAGGTACTTGTCCCAGGTGGAGATTTCGCGCACGTCCAGCTGCGCCCGGTCGGCGGCAAGAAAGCGCTTGCCGTAGGTGAGCTGGCGGACCTGCTGCGCAGCGAGCTTGATTTGAGAAGAAGCGGCCATCACGGATTCACCTTCGCCGTCAGCGTGGTCTTCCATTCGCTCAAGGGCAGCGTCACCTTGAACTGGTCGAGCCCGTAGAACTTCTTGCCCTCCAGGTCCTTCGGGTCGCCGAACACCTGGCGGAAGGGAAAGCGCAGCATCTGCAGCGCGTATTCGTTGGGCTCGAGCGAGCCACCCGAGTTGGGCGCCTTGGCGGCGAGCCGCTTTCGCAATTCAGCGAGGTTGATCACGCCCGGTGCGTTGCGGCGGAAGGGCACGTTGACCGAGTTGCCGGCGCCCAGCGGCGACGGCGGCGGCACACCCGTGCCGGTGTTGCAGTCGCGCAGCTGCACCTTGGCCACGTGCTGGCCGGGCTGCGCGCCATCGGCCAGCCGCACGCCGAACTGGATGCCCTGGCGCGGCTCCTCGATGTGCACCACCGCGGGCACGCCGTCGAACAGCACCAGCAGCACCGCCGGCGCCAGGCGTTCCAGCCGCAGCACCTTCAGGCGGCTCGGGTCCGATTCGGCAGCAGTGGTCAGCGCATCGTCCGGCAGCAGGTCGCGCGAATAGGCGCGCACATGCAGGTTGGGCCAGCCCGACACCAGCCGCGAACGCATGATGAAGCCGGTGATGCTGCCGCCGTCGCCCGCCAGCTTCTTCTCGGCGCTGGGCTCGCGCACGTAGCGCTCCGCCGTGTCGACCTCGCCGCGGATGTAGGGGTACACCGCCTCGAGCTGAGCCCGGTCGGCACTGGTGATGGTGCCGATGCTCAGGGCGCCCTGCACCAGCGCATCGGTCCAGGCGCGGTCGATGTAGAAGAAGCGGATGGTCTCGATGGGCAGCAGCTGCGCATCGGGCACCAGGTAGTTGAAGGGCACGCCGTGCAAGAGGCGCAGCCGCGCCATGAACAGGCGCAGCTCGCGCGGCACCACGTTGTCGCCATCGTCGGGGTCGTGGTCGGTGACGTAGGCGGCGTAGTTCAGCGCGGCGGCCTGCGCCACGTCGAGCGCCAGGCTGGCGTCCATGAAGTTCTTCATTGCTCGCCCTCCTCCTGCCGCGCGTCGCCGTCGACCTGGGCCTCGGCGCTTTCGATGAGCTCGTCCAGTGCATCGCGCTGCGGCGCCGGTGGTGCAGCCGCCGCGGCGCCGCGTTGCGCGCGCGGCTGCGTGGGCGAGACGACCTTGGTGGCCGCCGGCATGGCCACCGACAGCGCGTGGCCGAGTTCGGCCTGCAAGGCACCGCGCAGGGTGGCCACGGCCCGGTCGTCGACCTGCATCACGCCGCCCTTGCTGGCAATGGGCACGCTGCTTTGCGCCAATGCGGCCACCATGCCGATCTGCTCGCCGGTCTTCTTCAGCGCCGCCAGGTCCAGGCCGAGCCCGGCGGCCACCACCGCATCGAGCTCGCCTTCCATCCTGACGGCACGGCCCGGGTCGGCCACGGGCCTGCGCGGGCCGAGGATCTCGTTGGGATGCCTGGCCATCTCGCCCACGGCCTGGATCGCCACATAGCGCCCCAGGTCCACATAGCCGGCCGTGAGCACGGGCAGCTGGTAGGGCAAGGCCTGCGCCAATATCTCGCGCACGCGGCCCGCGCCGAACTGCTCGCCGCGAAAGCGCATCGAGGCCGACACCACCGACAGTTGCGACAGCGCCAGCAGCCGCCCGATCTCGAAGGCGGAGGCCAGCGACAACTCTTCGCGCCCGTCGGGCACCACGCGCCGCAGCTGGTCGGCCGAATGCGCCAGCGGCGCCATGCCCTGCCCCGGATCGCGCTGCGTGGGCAGCGGCACGCAGGGCCCGCGGTACCAGGCACGCACCGGGTCGCCGCGCCGCGTGCGGTGGTCCAGGCCGATGTGGCCGGTCTGCACCACCTCCGGGCCCGGGCCGGGCCTGGGCGGCGCCTCGGGCGGCACCTCGGGCACGGTGCCCAGCAGGCCCACGTCCAGGTCTTCCATCAGGCTCTCGAAGGTCGCGCCTTCGTTGGTGGTGAAGGACCAGTGCGCCAGCACCGGGAAGCGCAACACCTTCTCCACCGCAAAGGCCTCGATCGGCAGGCGAAAGCCAATGCCCATGGCGTCGCGCACCATGGCCTTGGCGTCGGGGTCGCGTGCGGCCATCTGCACCGCCTGGCCGGCCTGCATGCCGCTCCACTGCTGCGAGACCGAGGCCTGCGCCATCGACTTCGAACCGTCGAGCGTGCTGCCCACCTTGGCGGCGGGCTGCCGGGCTTGCGCGGGCGCGGCCTGCACGGCACGTGCCGGCGTACGGGCGGCGCCGGCGCGCGCCGCGGCATGCTGCACGTTGGCCGCCACCGGCAGCGAGATGCCGCCCAGCTCGATATTGCCCATCACCCGCGGATCGGGGCCGACGTTGGGGTCGATCTGCGCCAGCGCCGACCAGTCCTGCGCCAGCGCCCATTCGAAGCTCTCGTTGAAGGGCTCGGGCGGCGGCAGCGCGCCCAGCTGCCCCTCGATGTTGACCAGGCAGGCCATGTAGCGCACCGCCTTGTCGTTGGCCTGGTCGAACACCGGCAGCCGGTTGGCCAGCACCACCGCCAGCCAGCCGTCGTCGTCGCCCATGGCCAGCTCGGTGTCGCTCACGTCCACGTGCCGCACGTGCGCGAGCAGCTCCAGGTCCTGCTGGCACGGAAAGATCTTCTTCACCACCGACTCGGTGACGGCGAGGTACAGGCCCTCTTCCACATCCTTGTCGGACGGGTCGAGCAGCGTGGTGCCCGGCGTGACGCAACTGGCGACCGCGGTGGCGGTGGAGAGCTGCGCCTCGCCTTCTGCCACCACCACCAGCGCCAGCCACGGCGTGGTCGACGGCTGCACCTGTCCGGCGGGGTTGCGCTCCCACGGCAGCGTGCGGCGCTTGAGCACGATCTGCGGCAGCCGGTCGGCGAAGGCGCCCTCCGCATTGGCCGGCGGGAAGGTCGACAGGATCTGGTCCGTCGGCATGGTGTAGCGCGGCGCCGAGACCGTCACGCTGGTGGTCTCGGCCACCGCGTCGAAAGGCAGGCCGGTGTGCTCGGTGACGAGCTGGTACTTGCCGGCCGTGACCTGCGGCACCACGTTGGAGTGGAGGATGAAATGGCCGATCTTGGGCGTGGTCATGCGGGGACTCCCTTGCGGCGGCCCTTGCCGCCACGCGTGGCGGGCCGGGTGGGTTGGCGTGCGGATGCTTCATCGGGCTTCATCGGCAGCCGGGTGCCGGCCAGCAGCCTGGCCGCGCGGCGCTCTTGCGGTGCGCGCACCGGGCCCTCCCATGCGAGCCGGCTCGGCGGTGCGCCTTCGGCAGCGGCCGCCATGGGCCGGATGGCCGCGCCCAGGCCGCGCGAGGACACCAGCGCCACCGCGCCGGTCGCATCGAGCTGGGCCGAGCCCATCACGCCCACCAGCGACCAGCCGTCCTGCGTGGCGATGCTCACCGTCACCGGCTTGCTGCCATCGGGCACGATGTCGTAGGCCAGCACGCTGCGGTTCTCCATGGCCAGCAAGACCGGCGCTTGCTCGTTGCCGGCCGCGTCCTGCGCGCGCTCGGCGCCGTCCAGGCCCATCACCAGCTGGCGCCCGTCGGCCGGGTCGCCGAAGGCGCTCGGGTCGTCGAGCACGATGACGACGGTGCGCGGCGCCTCGGCAAAGGTGGTGGCCACGGTGCTGACGCCGCGCGCCAGTTCGGCGCCGCTCACCCAGCCGGCATCGAGCCGTTCGCGGTGCAGCTTCAGCGGCTCGCCGCTGGACTTCAGCACGCAGCCGGGCGCCACCGCGCTGGACCAGCCCGCATACGGCATCTGCATGCCCGCATGCCAGCCGGCCAGGCCGGCGTCGCGCGCAGCGGCGGCCTGCGTGCTCTGGCCGATGGCCACGATGCGCTCGGTGCCGGCCACGATCTCGATGGAGCCCGGCAGCCCTGCGGCGTCGGGCCCCACGAGTCGATCGGCCAGCAGGTTGCCGCCCAGGCCCAGCAGCACGACGCGCGACGGCGCACTGCCGATGCGAAGGCGCGGACGCTCGCCTTCCATGGCCGCATCGGCCAAGGCATTGGGCATCTTCAGCACCACGGTCTGGCCCGGCAGCAGCGTGGCGCCGGGGTTGGCCGCGGCGGCCGCGGCCTGGGCACGCTGCGCGCGCGGCACGGTCGGCGCCGTCTGGCCCGCAACCAGCGCGCTGCTGAAGCCGCCCAGCATCGACGACTCGGCGCCGGTGCGCGAGACCATCGCAGGCGCTGCGTGGCCCACTGCCGTCAGCGGCACCTCCACCATGCCGATGACGGTCTGCACCCGGCCCGCGCGCGCCGCCTGCGGCTCGGTGAGCACCAGGCGCGCCGCAATCGACTTGCTGCGTTCGGCCTCCACCGAGGCCAGCGTGGGCGGCGCCTTGCGCCAGGCCTTGGCCGAGCCCTTGACCGTGGTGCGCGTGGGCGCGGCCACGCGCAGGTCCACCGTGGCACCGGGCAGGAAGCCCACCGCCACCGGCGCATCGATGAAATGGTCGTACACCTTGCCTTCGCGAGTGGGCGCCACTTGCGGAACGGCCGTGCCCGGATCGCCCTGCAGCCCCTCTGCCAGGGTGCCCATGCGCGGCGGCGACTGGCGCTCGCCGCGCAGCGACGCCTTGCCCGTCGGCGTGGCCGCGAGGTACTTGCCCGCCTGCTGGAAGGCCGCCGACACCGAGGCCGGTTCGCTGACGAGCCCGGCCACCGCCTGGGCCTGCGACTTGATGAGGTTCACGTCCACCGCGCGGCGCGAGAAGGGCAGCGGCTTGCGCACGCCCGGCACCACCTGGTAGTACGGAATCTCGGGGCCGGGCGCCGATTCCTTGCCCACGGAAACGAGGTCCAGCTCGTTGAGCGCCTCGATCATCTCGGCCTTGGGCACCTTGCGGTTGTTCGGGTCCTGCGCCGGTCCCCAGATGCCGACCGGGAAGCTGCCGAAGGGCCGCGCGGCGGCGGTGAAGGGGAAAGTCTGCGTGGCGTTGTTGCGCTTCCAGGTGAGCTTGATGCCCGGCTGCAGGTTGGCCTTGTCCATGGGCGCCACGCCGATGGCGCGGCTGGCCGCATGCTGCGAGGTGGACGCCATGCCCGCCGGCGGCTGCACCCGCGTCACGCTGGTGGCCGGCACGGTGCTGGTGAAGGTGAGCGAAAACTCGGCCACCACCACGAAGGGCCGCTCGGCCGAGCCGTCCGGCGTGGACTTCTCGCCCTTGGCCGGCAGCGCGCCCGCGCCGGTGATGAGCGCATGCGGACGCGCCGCGCCGTTGTCGGCCGCCTCCAGGTACTTGGCCACGAAGGCCGGGCCCGGCAGCGGCTGCTTCTGCGCCTTGTCCGAATCGCCGAAGGACACCGACAGCTCGATGGGCCCGATCTCGAAGGTGGCCGTGCCGTGGAAGTCCGGCCCCGCCACGTCGATGCTGGCGCCCAGGCTGATCGAGATGGTGATCTCGCCGAAGATCCAGGTGTCGATGGTCACGCCCGCCGCAATGCGCGCGTACGCGTCCACGTGGTAGTGGAAGGGGTCGAAGAAGACAATGCCGTTGGCGCCGAACTTCACCTCGGCCCAGGCCGGCCCGAAGTGCGCCGAGGCCTCGAAGGCGCCGCCGGCCATCAGGGCTTCCGAGGTGAGCGCGAAGTAGCTCTCGGCCTTGATCACGATGTTGTCGGACACGCTCCAGCGCAGGCCCAGGCGCGGCACCACCGGATAGCCGTCGCGGTGGAAATCGGGGTGGTAGCCGCCCAGCGTCAGGACGAACTCGCCCTTCTTCTCGCCCTTGAACCAGATCACGTAGGCAAAGCCGCCTGTGAGCTTCACGTCCTGGTACAGCAGCCACGAGTTGTCGGTGAGCTGGCCCTGCACCCACAGCACGCCCTCGCTGCTGGAAAAGCGCACCAGCAGCGCCAGCTCGATGGACACCAGCGCCACCTGCGGCCGCGGCAGCGCCATGCGCGCCAGGCCCAGCAGGTTGATGTCCAGCCCGTCGCCCACTTCCACCGCCACCACCGCAATGCCGTCGACCAGCGCGAAGCTGTTGAACGACAGGCCGGCCGCAAACCAGAAGCTGCCCTTTTGCATCGGGAAGTACGCGCCCAGCTGGCGCAGCTGGTCCATCGGGTTCTGCGGCTTGGCCGCAATGTCCAGCGCCTGGATCAGCGGGTAGTCGCCGAACCTTGCAAGGTCGGTGGGCACGATCAGCTCGCGGTTGATGCCCAGCCCGCCGCCGATGCCGGTGAGGAAGAGGGCCGGCGGCCCGCCGATGGGGCCGTTGACGGCGCCTACCGCGAAGAAGGCGGTGAACTTCTCGTCGGTACCCGCCACCTTGCCTTCGCCATAGCCGCCGTACAGCGTGATGCCGTACACCGCAAAGCGCCCGAGCAGCATGCCCAGGTACTCGATGCCGGCCGGCGTCTGCTGCTTGAGCAGGCCGCCGGCTATCGTCAGGCCCGCCATGTTGGCCGACACCGCCAGCCCCGCCAGGTCCACATGCCAGTTGGCCGGGTTGAAGAAGTCGCCGCGGCTGGCCAGGTAGGTGATCTGCAGGTCGTCCACCGCGCAGGTCAGGCCGAACATGGAGACCGAGCCGTCCATCAGCAGCGACACGCTGCTGACCTGGCCGCCGGGCATGGTCGCGCCGAAGCCGACCTGCTCGAGATACAGCGGACCGAAGCCCTTCTGGATCGCGATCCACCAGGGGCCGTCGCCATCGCCCGCGCGCAGCGAGACCTTCACCGCCTGGCTGCCGTGCTTCTGGATCGCCAGCGCGGGCGAGAAGGCCGGCTTGGGCGGCGTGGGGCCGGTGTCCTTCATCACGCCTTGCGCTATGCCGTTGTCGCCCTGCGCGCCGCCGGCGGATACCGCCAGGTTGGAGAACTGCAGCTGCACGCCGCCGGAGAGCTGATCGGCCGGCGAATTGCCCAGTGCGATGCGCGCGAACACATGCAGCGCGATCGATTCCAGCGACAGGCCCATGTCCAGCAGCGGCCCGGAACTCTTGCCCACGCGCAGGCCCACGCCATAGACCGCCAGGCTGGGCGTGAAGCGGATCTGCCCCGTGGTGGGCAGGAAGCCGACGAACAGCCCGCCGTTGCCCGGCGGGTTGTTCTCGATCCACGCATCGTCGTTTTCCAGCCAGAGCATGACGTCGCCCGACAGCAGCGGGAAGCGCCCGTCGATGCCCAGCTGCAGGCCGACGATGCCGTCCTCATCCTTGGTGAAGGACAGGACGAAGTCGCCCAGGTCGATCGTGGGATTGGCTTCCCCGATGTTGCGAAACAGCTTCTGCACGCGCGCCAGCACGGTGCCGGGGTCGAACATGCCGTCGATCAGCTGCGTCGGGTCGGGCTGGTCGCGCAGCACCACGCCGCGCATCATGTTGCGCACCGTGCTCGCGCCCACCGGCGTGTTCAGCAGTTGCGTCACGGCCGGCTGCGCCATCGCCACGCTGGCGACCAGGTCGCACACCGCCTCCACCACGCGCAGCGCGACCTTGGCCGGGTCGTCGTCGCCCGGGCCCGCCGCGCTCACGCCGTCGATGGCCACCAGGCTCACCTGGTGCGTGTCCAGCAGCCACTGCAATGCGAAGCGGTGCGTGTCGTCCACCGCCATGCCGATGACCACGCGCCGGTCCGACTGCGGCGCGCTGCCGGCCGCCACGGTGACGAAGGGCCGCAGCTCCACGCCGCCGGCATCGATGACGGCCGGGCCTGCCGTGACGCTCACCTCGTCGATGCCGGTGCCCGACAGCGCGAGCCGGAAGCTCATGTGGCTGATGCCCGGCACCGCGATGTTCGTGCCTTCCAGCGCGACCACGCCTTGCGCCAGGTCCAGCTCCAGCTCGAAGCCGCCGATGGCCACCATGAGCAGGCCCGGCGCGGAACTGGCCGTGACCGATGCGGGCAGGAAGCTGTCGAGCAGCGGCGCCAGTTCGGTGACGAGCGTGGCGCCAATGGCAGGCAACGCGCCGACCAGCTTTTCGGCCGGGTGCACGCCCCAGTCGTGCAGCAAGGCACCGTCGAACTTCCTGGGCGAGCCGCTGCGCATGACCAGCGCATCGCCCACCTTGGCCACCAGCGGGCCGACGGGCGCCGGCGCCTCGGCCAGCTTGTCGAAGAGGAAGGGCAGCGCCGCCTCGGCCGCAGCAGCCAGCGAGCCCAGGCCCGCGAAGGGCACGATGGAAATGTCCGCACCGCTGGCCGGGCGCAGGAACACCTCGATGCCGCCCGTGCCGATTCGCGCATGCACCGCTTGCCTGCCCGCAGACGATGCACCGGTCAGCCCCAGGAACAGCTCCATTCCCAGCGCAGGCGCCCCGCTGGGGTTGATGGTCAGGCTGGCGCCCGCGCCGGCTGCCAGGCGCCCTGCCCCGCCGCCGGGCGCAGTCCACTGGCTCGCATCCACATCGAGCGCGAGCCGCGCGCCGGCACCGGCCGGTGCGACGCTGAGGCTGATGCCGCTGCCGATCGGCAGCGGCGAGCCGTTGGCCCCGCCCGCGCCCAGCAGCGGCCGCATGGCATCGAACAGCGACTGGATGCGCGCCGGGTTCGAACCCACCGAGGCGGCGCTGCGCAGATAGCCGCCCGGGTCGGCCAGCAGGCCGGCCAGCGGACGGATGCGCCGCTGCGAATCGCCGACGGTGCCGGTGAGCAGGCCGAAGGCATCGAGCGCGGCGTCGATGACCGGCCTCACGCTCGGGTCGGCGCGCCGCATCATCTCCAGCGCCGCATGGCCGCCCAGGCTCGGGGCGCTGCGGGCCAGCGCGCGGGCGATGGCCTGCGGCTCGGGGTCGGGCCACAGCGAGATGTTGTCGACGTGGCCGCTGGCCTGCTGCCAGCGCAGGAAGATGTGCAGCGGGTCCAGCGCCATCACCAGCTGCAGCTTGCCGGTGGACACCGGCGCATCCACGCCGAAGCGCAGCTCGCCGCCCAGGCCCGCGGGCGAGGCGATCACGTCGGCATGCCAGCCGAAGCGGCCGCTGTCGTCGCTGCCGCCGCTCACGTGCACCGTGCGGCCCAGCAGGTCCACGCTGGCGCCCAGCGGGCCGAGCAGAACCGAGATTGCGTCCGAGATGTCGGGGCCCGCCGTTGCCAGGCGCTGGCGCAGCAGGCCGCTGGGGTCGTGCAGCAGCTGGTCGAGTGCATCGCCGGCCAGGCCGCCGGCCGGGTCGCCCAGGCCGAGCGCACCCAGCAATGCGTCGAGCGCCAGCGACGCGCTGGACGTGATGTCGGCCGCATCCACGCTGATGCGCTGCACCGCCGCGGCCAGCAGCACGCGCGCCTCGGGCAGCAGCGGCACGGCGCCATCGCCCACGCCCAGCACCAGCCGCTCCCACGACTGGCCGAACACGCGCCCATCGTGCAGCGTGACGGTGGCCGTGCCGGTGGAGGCGCCGTCCAGCGGGATCTCGATGTCGGCGCTGAAGGCGCGCAGCTCCAGGTCGGGGTTGGCGCACAGCCAGCCCGTTCGGTCGCCCACGCGCAACTGCAGCCGCAGGTGGCGGCTGGTGTCGATGCCGTCGGCGATGTCGAGCTTGAACAGGCGCAGCAGCGCGCTGCCGCCGATCGACAGGCTGCCGGTCGAGGTGGGCTCCACCAGCAGGCGAAGGCCCGCCTGCACGCCGGTGGGCGGCGGCAGCACGGCTTGCGCGCGAATGCGGGCGCGCTCGGCCAGGCCCGCGGCCACGACGGCGGTGATGGCGCGCGCCACCTGGCTGTCGGTGACCTCGCCGAACACGGCGTTGACGGCCAGTCCGGCACGCGGCGCGGGCGGCGGGTCGTTGGGCATGCGCAGGTCGTCGCCGGGGTCGGCGCGATCGGCCAGCTCCATCATCGAGGCGACGAGCGCGCGGCCCAGGGAAAGGTCGGCGTCTTCGGGCTCGTCTTCGGGCCCGCCGGGCGGCGTGGGCAGCAGCCTGTTCAGCAGGCGCAGCGCATCGGCCGTCGGCTGCGTGGAAATGGCGGTGAGCGCAATGGGCGACAGCGGCGTGCCCAGCGTGACCAGGTCGGTCACCTTCACCTGCGCC
>JAFECZ010000849.1 GCA_018241905.1 Pseudomonadota bacterium | reverse complement strand
GAGCCCGGGCAGGCAAGGGCGCGCCTGTCCGGGCGCTCTTGCGGCCTGGCCTAACCCTCGGTCTGGATCGTCTCGCCCTGCAGCTTGCCCATGTCGCGAATCGCGACGTGGTGCCGGCGCCAGCCGCGCCAGGTGCGCCGCGGGTTGAACCACGAGATCAGGTAGTACACCACCTTGAAGCGGCGCAGGCCCCACCAGAAGGGCGTCTTGCCGTACACGTCGCCGGCCAGCAGCGACAGCACCGCCTCCTTGATTCGCATGACGTTGTTCTGGTTCATGAACATGTCGCGGATGGTCGGGTTGGTGGCGCGGTAGATGAACCAGGTGTACTCGCGCGGTGCGCGGCGCACCATGGCCTCGTAGTCGCGCCGGGCCTGCGGGTACCTGGCGGGCTGCTCCAGCGCGGTGGCCACCAGATCGGCACCGTCGAAGGCGTTGTGCATGGCCAGCAGCACGCCGGTGGAGAACATCGGGTCGACAAAGGAAAAGGCGTCGCCCAGCATCAGGTAGCGATCGCCCGTGGCATGCGTGCCGTCGTAGGCGAAGTTGCCGGTGGCATGCACCATGTCGTCCACCAGCTCGGCGTCCTTCAGGCGGTCGGCCAGCTCGGGCGCCATGGCGATGGTGTCGAAGAAGAACTCCTTCATCGGCTTGTCGCGCGATTTCAGGTAGTAGGGCCAGCACACCGCACCGATGCTGGTGGTGCCGTCGGCCAGCGGAATGAACCAGATCCAGCCGTGCGGAAACCAGCAGATGCTGACGTTGCCTTCCTTCTTGCCCTCCAGCCGCCGCGCATTGCGAAAGTGCGCGAACAGCGCGGTGCTGTTGTGCTTGGGGTTCTTCTTCTTGCTCTTGAACTTGTTGGCCAGCAGGGTGTCTCGGCCGCTGGCGTCCACCACGAAGCGGGCGTGCCAGGTGCGGCTCGTGCCGTCCTGCAATTGGGCCTGGACGATGGCGCCGTTGTCCTCGAACTGCACGTCCCGCACCTTGCAGCCTTCGACGGTGCGCGCACCGCGCGCGGCGGCATTGCGAAACAGGACCTCGTCCATTTCCGAGCGGCGCACCTGCCAGGCCATGGGCATGCTCTTGTCCCAGGCGTCGGCAAACTCGACATAGCTGCGGTGCTCGTGCTCGAGCGAGACGAACTCGATGCCCCACTTGGGCATGCCGATCGCGTCGATCTGATCGAGCACCCCCAGCTTGCGAAACAGCTCCACGTTGGCCGGCAGCAGCGATTCGCCGATGTGAAAGCGCGGGTGATGGTCCTTGTCCACCAGCACCACGTCGCGCCCCTGCTGCGCCAGCAACGCGGCAATGGTGGCACCGGCAGGGCCG
>JAFECZ010000848.1 GCA_018241905.1 Pseudomonadota bacterium | reverse complement strand
ATCGAGAACGCGTACTTCTGCGCGGCCTCGGCCGCGTCGAGCAGGCGGAAGGCGTCGCTGCGGGTCGAATCGGTGCCCAGGCCGAAGCGGATGCCCAGCTCGGCCATCAGGTGCGCGGGCGCCACGGCGTTGCCCTTCCAGGCGCTGGCCACCGGGTTGTAGCTCACCGCCGTGTCGGTGCGTTGCAGCAGCATCAGCTCCGAAGGCGTGACCAGCGTGCCGTGCGCAATCAACACCTGCGGCCCGAGCGCGCCGACGTGGGCCAGCAGTTCCAGCGGGCGCAGGCCGCGCTTGATGACCGAGCGCTCGATGGCCGCCAGGTGTTCGTTGACGTGGGTCTGGAAGATGGTGCCCGCCTCGGCACACATGGTGGAGATGGCGGCCAGCATCTCGTCCGACGCGGCCTCGGGAATGGAGATGGCCAGCGACGGATGCACCAGCGCGTCGTCGGCCCACTGCGAAAGAAAGCGCTCGGCCTGCCGGCGCAGCGCGCTGCGCTCTTCTTGCGTGCTCTCGTTACCGCCGTCGTTGCAGATCATGCCCAGCACGCAGCGCAGGCCCGCTTCGGTGGTGGCGCGGGCCACGGCGCCGATCTCGCCCTTGGCGCGGGTGCCGGCATCGCAGGCGGTGGTAAAGCCGCCGCGCAGCGACTCGAGCGCGGCCAGCTTGGCGCTCTGGTAGACGAACTCGTCGTTCAGGCTCGATTCGAGCGGCACCCACACGCGCTTGAAGATTTCCGACGGCTCGCCATAGGCCAGCGACTTGCCGAAGGACTGCGTGAGGTGGTGGTGGGCATCGATCATGCCGGGCATCAGCAGGTGGCCGGGCAGTTCGACCGGGGTGTGCTGCGCGTGGCGGGCCTGCAGCACCTGCAGCGGACCGACGTCTGCAAAGCGGCCATCCTGCACCAGCACCGCGTGGCCGGTGACCGGGCCACTGCGCAGCAGCAGGTGTTCGGGCGCCAGCAGCAGCGTGCCGCTGCGCAGGCGTTCGGGTTGGAGTTCCATGGATTCAGTGGGCATTGGGGGTTCCTTGCGGCGCGCCGGCAACCGCGTTGTTGCCGCGCGCACCGCCCAGGTGATGAAAGAGGATGTTCAGCAGGATCGCCGTGAGCGCGCCCATGGCCAGGCCGTTGCCCAGCACCGGCTGCAGCGCTTTCGGAAAGCCGCTGTAGAAGCCCGGCACCAGGATGGGCAGCAGGCCCATGGCCAGCGCGCCGGCCAGCACGAACATGTTGGAGCGCTCGTGCAGGTCGGCCTTGCGCAGCATGTCGATGCCGATGGTGCCGATGATGGCGAACACCACCATCGCCGTGCCGCCCACCACCGCTTCGGGAAT
>JAFECZ010000847.1 GCA_018241905.1 Pseudomonadota bacterium | reverse complement strand
AAGACATCGTGGCCCACTTCCAGCCCACGGTGCTGGCGGGCCAGCATGTGCTGGTCACGGCCGGGCCCACCTTCGAGGCCCTGGACCCGATCCGCGGCATTACCAACCATTCCTCGGGCAAGATGGGCTTTGCCATTGCCCGGGCGGCACGAGAGGCCGGGGCACGGGTCACGCTGGTGGCCGGGCCGGTTCACCTGACGACGCCGCGCGGCGTCACCCGCATCGATGTGCAGTCGGCGCAGCAGATGCTCGCCGCCTCGCAGGCCGCGGCGCAGGAAGCCAGCGTGTTCGTGGCCACGGCCGCGGTGGCCGACTGGCGGCCCGCCACCCACAGCACCCAGAAGATCAAGAAGGACGGCAGCGGCAAGACGCCCACGCTCACCTTCACCGAGAACCCCGACATCCTGCTGACCCTGGCGCAGAGCGAACGCTCGAGGAAGGGCCAGCTCTATTGCGTGGGCTTTGCGGCCGAGAGCGAGAACCTGGTGGAGCACGCCAAGGCCAAGCGCGAGCGCAAGGGCATTCCACTGCTGGTGGGCAACATCGGACCGCTCACCTTCGGCCAGGACCACAACAGCCTGCTGCTGGTCGACGAGGCCGGCGTGCGCGAGCTGCCGCGCGCGCCCAAGCAGGTGCTGGCGCGCGAGCTGGTGGCCGAGATCGCGGCGCGCCTGCCCGCCTGGAAGCCGGCCTGAGCGCACCTCGGCCCGAGCCATGCACTCTTCCTGGGACACCCCGCCCAACGGCGACTTCGCCAGCTATGTAGAGCGCCTGACCGCCCAGGCGGCGCAGCGCCAGCTGATGGCCCAGCGCGCCGTCGAGCACGGCGCGCAGTCCTTCGATGCGCCCGCGTCCGGCACCCTGGAGGCCGAATCCGCCGGCCTGCACGCCGGGGCCGGCCCAGCGGCGGCAGAGCGCACGCGCGCCTTGTTCGCGCCGCCCGGCATGCAATTTCCAACCGAACATCCGCTCGCGCGCGGCCTGCGCCAACTCCTCAAGAAGCTCGAAAGCAATCTGCAGGAGATGGCGCGGCAGCAGCAACAGCAGAAGAAAAAATGAGAATCGACGTCAAAATCCCCGACCCCCGAATGGCCGAACAACTGCCGGCCTACGCCACGCCCGGAAGCGCCGGCCTGGACCTTCGCGCCTGCCTCGATGCGCCCATCACCCTCGAGCCCAACGGCTGGCAGCTGGTGGGAACGGGCATTGCCATCCACCTGGCCGACCCGGGCTATGCCGCGCTGATCCTTCCGCGCTCGGGCCTGGGCCACAAGCACGGCATCGTGCTGGGCAACCTGGTGGGCCTGATCGACAGCGACTACCAGGGCGAGCTGAAGGTCAGCGCCTGGAACCGCAG
>JAFECZ010000846.1 GCA_018241905.1 Pseudomonadota bacterium | reverse complement strand
GTGCAGGGCATCTTTGCCGCGGTGCCCTATTGCATCGACCTGATCGGCGGGCCCTACCTCGAAGGCGATGCGGCGGTGTGCAAGGTGTGGCGGCCCAAGGCGGCCATTCGCACGTTCGGCTGATCGAGACCCAGCCAGCGGCGGCGCTCCATTTCGAACCGAAGCGCCGAAGCGCCTACTTGCCCACCAGCTGCGCCAGCTTCTCCGCCTCGAAGCATTCCTTGCGCGCCGCTTCCTCGGGCACGCAGTCGCGCTGCTGCTGTTGCGAGGACAGCTTCTCGATGGCCTGCCACAAGAGCGCAATCTGCTTGTCCTGCGCGCCGGCGCTGTCGATCAGCCCGCGCATGGCCAGCGACAGCGGGTCGTCGCCCTGCGTTACGCCGTAGGCGGCAAACGCGCCTTCGCGCCCTTCCACCTTGTCGCGCAACTGCGCCTCCCCGGCCGGGATGACGCGCGCCGGAATGCCCACCGCCGTGGCACCCGCCGGCACCGGCCGCGTGACAACGGCGTTGGAGCCGATGCGCGCGCCGTCGCCCACGGTGAAGCCGCCCAGCACCTTGGCGCCCGCGCCAACCACCACATCGCGGCCCAGCGTGGGATGGCGCTTGGTGCCCTTGTAGAGCGACGTGCCGCCCAGGGTCACGCCCTGGTAGATGGTGCAGCCGTCGCCGATCTCGGCGGTCTCGCCCACCACCACGCCCATGGCATGGTCGAAGAAGACGCGATTGCCGATCTTGGCCGCGGGATGGATCTCGATGCCGGTGAGCCAGCGCGAGAAGTGCGAAATGAAGTTGCCCATCCAGTGCAGCCCGTGGTTCCAGCACCAGTGGGCCGGCCGGTGCAGCATCACGGCATGCAGGCCGGGATAGAGCGTGAGCACCTCGAAGGCCGAATGGGCGGCCGGGTCCCGTTCGAGGATGCAGCGGATATCGGAGCGCAGGCGGTCAAACATCATTGCCCGCCCGGCCGCCCGAAGGGCACTGAGGGCCCCCTCGGGGGGCAGCGATACACAAAGCGATGAGCGTGGGCGCGTTCCATCTTTGGGCGATATCGATATGGGGCCGCGAGTCTATCGCTGGCCGCTATCGCTTGCAGGCGGTGGGGGCTCCGCCTGTGTGGCAGGGGGCTGGGGCTCGGCCATCATCTTGGCGATGCCGCGCAGGATGTGGATTTCCTCCACCGTGGGCTGCGCCCGGTTGAACAACTGCTGCAGGCGCGGCATGAGCTTCTTGGGCGCCTTGGGGTCCAGGAAACCGATGCTCACCAGCGAGCGCTCCCAGTGGGCCAGCATGCCGGCCACGGCCTGCGCATCGGCGGCCTGCTGCGCCGGAGCGCCTGCCGGTACCGATGCGTCGGCTTCGT
>JAFECZ010000845.1 GCA_018241905.1 Pseudomonadota bacterium | reverse complement strand
ACGCCGGTATCCCGCGGCAGCTTTTCGACGCGGACGATCTCCACGGGCCGCATGATCTTTGGGAGGCTTCGGATCACCTCGGTCGTCCGCGCAACGTCAAGCTCTGGATCGGTGACCCAAAGCACCACACGCTGGCCGCTGATAGGGTCCGGCCGACTCCAGATGGCAAATTCCGACAGACCTGCGTCCACCTCAAGGCGGCGCTCGACAAAGTCGATGGGTACATATTCGCCGTTGACGCGGATTGATTCGCTCATCCGCTCGATGAAGACCAGGTTTCCCAGTTCGTCCAGGCGGCCCCGGTCGCCGGTGTGGAACCAGCCCTTGTCGTCGACCGAGCGGTCGACCACCCCGTCGCGCAGATAGCCCGAGAAGAGCGTCTGGGGAGAACGCTCCCGCACGAGAATCTCGCCGTCGTTCGAGACCATCGCCTCGACGTCGAATCGGGCACCGCCCGCGTAGTGGGTCTCGCCCTCGGGGGCCATTTCGCGATCGCCCGGGCGCACATGCCACAGATGGCACAGGCCGCCCGCCTCGGTGGAACCATAGACGGTCGCTCCCACGGGAATGTCGAAGCGCTCCAAAAACTCCGCAGAAGCGAAGAAGACCGCGCGCACGCCATGGCCCGCGCTGTCGCCTGGGCCTGTGTCCTTGAGCAGCAGCTTCATCGGCGTGCCGTGCAGGACCAGCGCAGTCGCACCGATGCGCTTGACCGTGGGCCAGAACTCAGCCGCCGAAAATCGACGGGCGCCGAGCACACCGGCGCCTGCGGTCAGGCCAGCCACCAATCCGTAGCCCAGCGGGTTGATGTGGAACATCGGCAACGGCGCGTAGACGAGATCGAACCGTGTATAGCCGAGCGAGTCCGCGATGTATCGTCCGAGCTTGAGGAAGTAGGCATGGCTCTGCGCACAAAATTTCGGCCGACCCGAAGTACCCGAGGTATGCATGTAGCAGGCGATCTCGGCGCCGTCGCAGGCCAAGCCCCACTCGGCCGGATCGCCTGCCATGGCCGACACTTGCGCACCAGGTTGCGCGGGGGTCAGCGTCATGCGTCCATCCCAGGCTTCGTGGGCATCGAGCAGGCGCCAGCTCTTGTCGGTCGGCACCGCGAAGGCATCATCGAAGTACGCGACGGCGTCGGGGCGAAGGTCGTTGAGCATGTCGCGCAGCAGCTCCTGCGGGTAGTGCGGGTTGATGAGCGCGGTGCGCAGGCCCATCAGCTGAGCGGCCATCCAAAGGATGAGGTAGTTCTCGCTGGTGACTCCCACGAACGCGACGACGGAGCCCTTGCGTAATCCTGCCGACCCCATCAGGCGAGTGAGCCCCCGGGCCTTCTCGAGGACCTGCGCGAGCGGCGCT
>JAFECZ010000844.1 GCA_018241905.1 Pseudomonadota bacterium | reverse complement strand
GGCTTCAACAAGTCGCACGCCGCTGCCTACTCCCTGCTGGCCTATCACACCGGCTGGCTGAAGGTGCACTACACGGCCGAGTTCTACTGCGCCAACATGACGGTGGAAATGGACAACACCGACAAGCTCAAGGTGCTGTTCGAGGACGCGACCAAGAACTTCGGCATGACCTTCGAGCCGCCGGACGTGAACCGCGGCAACTACCGCTTCGAGCCCGTCACGGACAAGGTGATCCGCTACGGCCTTGGCGCGGTGAAGGGCACCGGCCAGCTGGCCATCGAGGCGATCGTTCGCGCGCGCGAGGAGGGCGGTGCCTTTACCAGCCTGTACGACTTCTGCGTGCGGGTGGACCGCCAGCGCATCAACAAGCGTACGGTGGAAGCGCTGATCAAGGCGGGCGCTTTCGACTCGCTGCAGCAGAACCGCGCGGCGCTGGTGGCGTCGCTGGACCGCGCCTTCGAGTTCGCCAATGCGACGGCTGCCAATGCGTCGCAGGCGGACATCTTCGGCGACAGCGAGCATGGCAGCGCCGCCCAGGAGCCGGAGCTGATCGCGGCCACGCCCTGGGGCGTGAAGGAGCGGCTCACGCTTGAAAAGACGGCGGTGGGCTTCTTCCTGTCGGGCCACTTGTTCGACGAAGTGGCGCACGAGGTGCGGCGCTTCTGCAAGCGGCAGGTGGACGACCTGATCGACAGCCGCGAGCAGCAGGTGATTGCCGGCATCGTGAGCGACCTGCGCGTGATCAACGGCAACCGCGGGCGCGTGGGCATCTTCAAGCTGGACGACAAGTCCGGCACCATCGAGGCGACGGCGGACGAGGCTTTGCTCAATGTCCACCGCAACACGCTCAAGGATGATGAGCTCATCATCGTGACCGGCCGCCTGCAACCGGGGCGCGGCGGCTTCGAGGCGCGCTTCATCGTGCAGCAGATCTGGGACCTGGCGACGGCGCGCTGCCGCTTCGGCAAGTATTTGCGCGTGGCGGTGAACGGCAAGGCGCCGGACATCGCGCGGCTGACGCGCGAGTTTCCGCCGCGCACGGAGCAGAGCGAGCATGGGGACTTGCGGCAAGGCCTTGGGGTTCGGCTTGCCTTGCAGCGTTCGGGGGCCCAGGTGGAGTTGCAGCTGGGCGAAGCTGCGAAGTTCTTCCCGACGGATGCGGCGCTGGCCAGTTGGACTGCGCAGGCGGAGTCTGGGAACGCTGCTGTCGTTTACGAGTAGCTTGTTGGTTGGGGTTGTGGGCGGGGCGGACGCGGCAGGCCCTTGGGGCCCGGGACGCCTGCTGTGGCGGTCAGCGCTGCGCGCTGACTCCGCTGCGGTGCTCGCGGCGGGGCTTGTGCGGCAGAACTCGCTACGCGACTGCGTCGCT
>JAFECZ010000843.1 GCA_018241905.1 Pseudomonadota bacterium | reverse complement strand
CGCCCTGAAAGGCTGCACTTGCTGCCACCAGTCCAGCACCTGATCGACCGATTGCGAAACCGTTTGATCGGAGTTGTCCAGGAGGCGAGCATCCTGCGCCGGCTTGAGGGGTGCGGTGCTGCGGGAAGTGTCCCGGGCATCACGCGCCTCCAGATCCAGGCGAAGACTGTCAAGTGTAACGGAAATTCCCTTTGAAATCAATTGCTTATGCCGCCGCTCGGCCCGGTGGCCGGCACTGGCGGTCAGGAAGATCTTGAGCGGTGCGTCGGGAAAGATGACGGTGCCCATGTCGCGGCCGTCGGCCACCAGCCCGGGCAGGCGGCGCAGGCGCTTTTGCAGGTCGACCAGCGCCTGGCGCACGGCGGGCAGCGCCGATACGCGCGAGGCATCCATGCCGGCGGCTTCGGTCCGGATGGCTTCCGTCACGTCCTCGTTGCCCAGCATCACCCGGCCGGTAGAGAAGTCCAGGGGCAGAGTGCGGGCGATTTCGGCAATGCGCGCTTCGGCTTCGGGCGTCGCGGCCAGCCCGGCGCGGCTCATGGCCAGGCCGGTCACGCGGTACAGCGCGCCGGAATCCAGGTAGTGGTAGCCCAGCTCGTTGGCCACCTCCAGTGCGAGGGTGCCCTTGCCCGAGGCCGTCGGGCCGTCGATGCAGATCACCTGCACCGTCACCGGCTCGCTCACCGAGAACAGGGTCTCGAAGTAGTCGGGGAAGGTCTTGGCCACGCACTTGGGGTCGAGGATGCGCACCGGCGCGCCGTCGGGGTTGAAGGCCGCCAGCGAGAAGCACATGGCCACGCGGTGGTCGTCGTAGGTGTGAATGCTCGCTGCCTTCCATCGCCCCGCTGGCAGCGGCTCGATGCGGATGAAGTCGGTGCCCGTCTCCACCTGTGCGCCCAGCTTGCGCAGCTCGTTGGCCATGGCATCGATGCGGTCGGTTTCCTTCACGCGCCAGCTGGCGATGTTGCGCAGGATGCTGGGGCCGTCGGCGTACAGCGCCATGACGGCCAGCGTCATCGCAGCGTCCGGAATGTGGTTGGCGTCCAGGTCGATGGCCTTGAGCGGCCAGGCGCCGCGCGAGATGCGCAGCCAGTTGGGGCCGCTGTCGACCCTGGCGCCCATGGCGCGCGCAGCCTCGACAAAGCGGATGTCGCCCTGGATGGAGTCGGCGCCCACGCCTTCGATGCGGATGCCGGTCTCGCCCGCGGCAGGCGTTGCGAGCGCGCCCAGGGCGATGAAATAACTCGCCGAGGAGGCGTCGGACTCGATGTGGATGCTGCCCGGCGTACGGTGCTGGCTGCCGGCCGGAATGACGAAGCGGCTCCAGCCGTCGCGCCGCACCTGGATGCCGAAGCGCGCCAGCAGGTTCA
>JAFECZ010000842.1 GCA_018241905.1 Pseudomonadota bacterium | reverse complement strand
CGATGACGACACGCGCTCGCTGGTGCAGAGCTTCCTGGCCGTGTTTCCGCATGCCGCGCTGTGGACCACCGAGCTGCACGAGATGATGCTGGTGGGTTCCATGCAGCCCATGGTGCTGGATGCCTCGCGCATCGCCGAGCGCATGAAGCAGCCCGAAGTCGCCAAGGCCCTGGGCGAAGTCGGCGTGGATTCGCCTGCTGCGTTGCTGGCTACCTGGGTGGGCGACCGCGCCATGCTGCAGCGCTACGCCGGCAATGCGCAGCCCGTCACCGACGATCACCCGCGCATCGAGTACGCCAGCTGGGTGCGGCGGGAGGAATTCCCGCAGGTGCTGGGCACGCTGCTGGAGATGCGCACCGAGCCGCCCGTGCAAGGTGCGGACCCGGCGCTCAAGGAGGCCATCGACCGCGAGCGCGAACTGCTCTATCTTTTCTATCGCGCGGGCCTGTTCGCCTATCAAGGCGACCGCGAAGGCTGGGCCAACGATGTCCGGCTGCTGATGCGCGACGCACCGGCCAACCCGTACTTCCAGTGGTTCACCGGCGGCACGCGCTGAAAAAGAACGAAGAAGGATCTCCATGACCGCACGCGACGACGTTCTTCAACTCAAGGCCCGCATGGGCGAATCCATCATCGGACAGGAGCGCATGATCGAGCGCCTGCTGCTGGGTCTGCTGGCCGACGGCCATCTGCTGGTGGAAGGACTGCCGGGCCTGGCCAAGACGCGCGCCATCAAGAGCCTGGCCAGGCACCTCGACGCCAAGCTCTCGCGCATCCAGTTCACGCCCGACCTGCTGCCGGCCGACATCACCGGCTCGGAGATCTACTACAGCGAAGGCGGCAAGGGCGAGTTTCGTTTCCAGCAGGGGCCGCTGTTTGCCAACCTGGTGCTGGCCGACGAAGTGAACCGTTCGCCGGCCAAGGTGCAGGCCGCCTTGCTCGAAGCCATGGAAGAGCGCCAGGTCACCGTCGGCGGCGCCACGCATGCGCTGCCGCCGCTGTTCCTGGTGATGGCCACGCAGAACCCCATCGAGCAGGAGGGCACCTATCCCTTGCCCGAAGCGCAGATGGATCGCTTCCTGATGCACCTGAGCGTGGGCTACCCCGAGGCCGGCGCCGAGGCGCAGATCGTGCGGCTGGCCCGAAGCGAAGAGGCGCCTGCCCCATCGCATGCCGCAAGCGGGCAGGGCGAGTCGCGCCTTGCACAAGAGAGCATCTTCGCCGCGCGCGCGGAGATCCATGCCATGCAGGTAAGCGACGCGGTGGAGCAGTACATCGTGGCGCTGGTGCAGGGCACGCGCGAGCCGGCAGCCATCGACCCTGAGCTGGCGCAGTGGATACAGGTGGGCGTGAGCCCGCGCGGCTCCATTGG
>JAFECZ010000841.1 GCA_018241905.1 Pseudomonadota bacterium | reverse complement strand
GCTGCGACGACGCCCGCAGCACCAGCTTCGGCGCCGGCCCGGCCACCGTGCGCCGGGCGGTATCGCCGCGCAAGTGGTCGAACAGCAGGTCGATCGCCAGGTGCGCCACCTCGTCCAGGTGCAGGTCGACGGCGGTGAGCGGCGGCTCGCTCATGCGCGCGCGGATGCCGTCGTAGCGGGTGGCCAGCATCACGTCCTGCGGTATGCGGCGGCCGGCCTGCGCCAGGTAGCGCGCCGCGCCGGTGGCGAAGGCGTCCACCGGCACGCAGAAGGCATCGATGGCCGGATCGCGCGCCAGCAGTTCCCGGGCGGCCGCAAAGCCGCCTTCCTCGCCTTGTGCCTCGTCAACGCGCAGGCACAGGCGCGGCATGCCGTGCGCAGCCACCATCGCGTCGTAGGCTGCCTGCGCCTGGGTGTAGGAGTTGCGCTCGGCCGCGCCCACGACCAGCGCGATCCGCCTGGCACCCTGGGCCAGCAGGTGTTCCAGCAGCAGCTCGGTGGCCTGCCGGGAGTGCAGGTCCACATACGGAGCCTGATCGCGCGCGCCGCCCTGGCGGCCGATGCTGACCACCGGCAGGCCGCGCAGGCGCAGGGCCTCGAGGTTCGGGTCGTCGGCCGAGGGCTCGATCACCAGGGCGCCGTCCACGTCCAGCAGGTCCAGCGGCGCCTGCCCGGTTTCCAGCGGCGGGGCCAGCACCATGGCCAGGCCGCGTTCCAGCGCGGCGGCGGCGGCCACCGCGGCGATCTCCATCAGGAAGCCCAACCGGGAGGGCCCGCCCGCCACGGCAAAGGGCATGGAAGAGAGCAGCACGATCATGTGCGCCTCGCCGGTGCGCAGCCGCTGGGCGTGGCGGTTGGGGCGGTAGCCCAGCTCGGCGGCGGCCCGCGCCACCCGCTCGCGGGTGCGCGCATCCACCTGCCCGCGCCCGTTGAGCGCATGCGACACGGTGGTGGGCGACACGCCGGCGGCTTTCGCCACGTCGGCAATGGTGATGCGCTGAAGACTCACCACGCCTCGCCCTGGCTGCCGACGGCCTGCCGCCGGTCGCGGCGGCGCGGCGCTCCTCGATCTCGTTTTCCCATGTTGACGGCGGCCCCGGATGGTGATTGAATTGCCCAAATCGTTTTGGGAATGACCCGAAATGGTAACGCACCGCCCGCCGTGGCGGTTTTTTCGGCGCATCACCCAAATCGATTTGGGTGATGCGATGCAAACCCGGTTCCATCGCGACTAGATAAAGATTCCAGGAGACAAGTCATGGCGAGCGTTCCCCAAACTGAGCCGGTCGATGCCGTGCTGCCCGTGCCGCAACTGCTTCTGTTCGGCCTGCAGCACGTCCTGGTGATGGCGGCTGTGCCCATCACCTCCGTATTCCTGGT
>JAFECZ010000840.1 GCA_018241905.1 Pseudomonadota bacterium | reverse complement strand
CTGCTGGGCATCGGAAAGGGGCGCGTCGGTGGCCACCAGGTGCACGAAACGAGCGGTCAGCGAGGTGATGCGCGGCTCGATGGCCTGCAGCCGGGGCAGCAGTTGGCGGGCGCGGAAGTCGCTCAGGGCGCTGGCGCCGGAAAAGCGCGTCACGATGGGGGCGGTGTGGGGCCGGTTGGTGGTCACGGGCAGCGTCACTGTCGTAGGAGGGGCCTGGCGGCCTGGATTGAAGGGCGAGGGCTTCTCTCGTTGGGAGGCCGCTGACTGGGGCCATCCCGTGGAAACCCTGAATTTTAGCTGTCCGAATGGGATAATTGCCGCATGAGCATCACCTACAAAGACGCCGAAGGCGTGGCCGGCATGCGCGTGGCCTGCCGCCTTGCTTCCGAAGTACTGGACTTCCTCACCCCCCATGTGAAGCCCGGCGTCACCACCAATGAACTCGACGAGCTCGCGCACGACTACATCACGCAGGTCCAGGGCGCCATTCCGGCGCCGCTGAACTACATGGGCGGCGGCTCGGTGCCCTACCCCAAGTCGATCTGCACCTCGGTCAACCACGTGGTGTGCCACGGCATCCCGAACGACAAGGCCCTGAAGAAGGGCGACATCGTCAACCTCGACATCACCGTCATCAAGGACGGCTGGCACGGCGACACCAGCCGCATGTTCATCGTGGGCGACGGCTCCATCGCAGCCAAGCGCCTGGTGGCCTTCACCTACGAGGCCATGTGGCACGGCATCGTGAAGGTCAAGCCGGGCATCCGCCTGGGCGACATCGGCTTTGCCATCCAGCGCTTTGCCGAGAGCAACGGCTTCTCGGTGGTGCGCGAGTTCTGCGGCCACGGCATCGGCCGGGGCTTCCACGAGGAGCCTCAGGTGCTGCACTACGGCAAGCCGGGCACGCTGGAAGAGCTCAAGCCGGGCATGACCTTTACCATCGAGCCCATGATCAACGCCGGCAAGCGCGACATCAAGGAATTCGGCAACGACGGCTGGACCATCGTCACGCGCGACCATTCGCTGTCGGCCCAATGGGAACACACGGTGCTGGTCACCGAAACGGGCTACGAGGTGCTGACCCTGTCGGCCGGCAGCCCGCCGCCGCCCGCCTTCGTGACGAACACCCCCGTTCCCGCCACCGCCTGAGGCGCCGCGCGCGCCAGCCCGGACAGCAGACATGGTCGATCTCCCCATGCTGCGCGACGCCTATCGCGCGCAAAAATCCTCCGTCTTCGACGCCTTGCGCAACGCGCATGCGCCTGCGCGCGGCGTTCACGGCGTGCTCAAGCAGTTGTCCAAGCTGGCCGACGAGGCGCTGCGCGCCCTGTGGGCCGAGGCGGACTTCGGCAACCAGCTGGCGCTGGTGGCGGTGGGCGG
>JAFECZ010000083.1 GCA_018241905.1 Pseudomonadota bacterium | reverse complement strand
CGCAGGCCGCCTCGATCTGCGCACGGGTGATGAGCCCCGGGCGCAGCAGCACCGGCACGCCGCGGCTGCAGTCGACGATGGTCGATTCGATGCCCACCTCGCACGGTCCGCCGTCGATGATGAGCAGGTCGTCGCCGAACTCGCCCTGCACATGGTTTGCCGTGGTCGGGCTCACGCGGCCGAAGCGGTTGGCGCTGGGCCCCGCCACGCCGGCCACGCCGCGCTCGGCGCAAGCGCGCAGCAGCGCCTGCGCCACCGGGTGCGAAGGGCAGCGCAGGCCGATGGTGTCCTGCCCGCCGGCTGCAGCCGTGGCCACGCCGATCTGGCGCGGCGCGATGAGCGTGAGCGGGCCGGGCCAGAAGGCATGCACCAGCTTCATCGCGAATTCGGGCAGCGGCAGCGCAAAGCGCGACAGCGCCTCGTCGCCCTTGGCGCCCGAACACACGTGGACGATGAGCGGATGGTCGGCCGGCCGGCCCTTGGCCGCAAAGATGCCGGCCACGGCCGCATCGTTGGCCGCATCGGCGCCCAGGCCGTAGACCGTCTCGGTCGGGAAGGCGACCAGTTCGCCCGCGCGCAGGCGCCGGGCGGCTTCCTCGATGGCCTCGCCCGAATGTCCGTCCAGGATCATGCGGCGAAGGGAGAAGGCAAGCCCAGCAGGACGGCGGCCTTCTGCGCGGTCTGGCGCAGTTCGGCCACGGTGGGGCTGGTGATGTTGAGGTGCCCCATCTTGCGGCCGGCACGCGCCTCCATCTTGCCGTACAGGTGCAGTTGCGTGCCCGGAAGCGCCAGCACCGAGGGCCAGTCGGGCTCCACCGGCTTGGCGCCCTGGGTAAGCCACAGCTCGCCCAGCAGGTTGAGCATGACGGCCGGGCTGTGCTGGCGCGGCGTGACCAGCGGCAAGCCGGCCAGGGTGCGCACCTGCAGGTCGAACTGCGAGAGGTCGCACGCGTCGATGGTGTAGTGGCCGCTGTTGTGCGGACGCGGCGCCATTTCGTTGACCACCAGCGAGCCGTCCTTGAGCACGAAGAACTCGACGCACAGGACGCCCACGTAGTTGATTCCGTTGGCAATGGCCAGGGCCGACTCGACCGCGCGCCGCGACGCCTCGGCCGGCACGGCTTCGTCATGCGCCTCGGTCGCGGCCAAGATGCCGCCGCGATGCAGGTTGCGCTGGGGCTGGTAGTTGACCGCCGAGCCGTCCTGGCCGCGTGCGACGATCACCGAGCATTCGAAATCCAAGTCCATGCGCTTTTCCAGCACGCAGGGCACCTGGCCGGCGGCAGCCCAGGCCGCACCCAGCTCGCCCCGGGTAGCCACGCCCTGCTGGCCCTTGCCGTCGTAGCCCAGGCTGGCGGTCTTGAGGATGCCCGGCAGCAGGTTCTCGTCGACCGCGGCCAGCTGGTCGGCCGTCTCGATGACGGCATAGGGCGCACAGGCCACGCCGCAGCGCACGAAATGCGCCTTCTCGCGGATGCGGTCCTGCGCGATGGAGACGGCCTCGGCGCTGGGAGACACGGGCACGTCGCCGGCCAGCGAAGCCAGGGCGCGCGCCGGCACGTTCTCGAACTCGGTGGTGATGGCATCGGCCAGGCGCGACAGCCGGGCCAACCCGTCGCTGTCGAGGTAGTCCGTATGCACGTGGTGATGGCTCACGCGGCCGGCCGGGCTGTCGGCGTCCGGGTCGAGCACGGCGGTGAAGTAGCCCGCCTGCTGCGCCGCGTGCACGAACATGCGGCCGAGCTGGCCGCCGCCCATCACGCCCAGGGTGGAACCGGGCAGCAGGGGCTGCTTGACCACGGCCGCGCTCACAGCGCACCCCCGCCTTGCGGCGTGAAAGGCGACACGGGCGCATCGCCTTCGGCTGGGGGCGGGAGTTGCATGGAGCGTGCGGCTTCGGTCTGGCGGGCCCGGAACGCATCCAGCTGGCCGCGCAAGGCCGGGTTGCCCACCGCCAGCATGGCCACGGCGAACAGCGCCGCGTTGGCCGCGCCGGCGTTGCCGATGGCAAAGGTGGCCACCGGCACGCCCTTGGGCATCTGCACGATGCTGTAGAGCGAATCCACGCCCTGCAGGTGGCGGCTGGCCACCGGCACGCCCAGCACCGGCACCGTGGTCTTGGAGGCCAGCATGCCCGGCAGGTGCGCCGCACCGCCCGCACCGGCGATGATGGCGGCCAGGCCGCGCGGACCCGCACTCTCGGCGTAGGCGAACAGTTCGTCGGGCATGCGGTGGGCAGACACCACCCGCGCCTCGTGGGCAATGCCGAATTGCTGGAGAATCTCGACCGCGTGGCGCATCGTCTCCCAATCGGAGTTCGAGCCCATCACGACGCCAACCTGAATCATTTGGTTCATAGGTTTGAATTTTACGTAACGCACCTCGGGGAAAATGCGGCTTTGCCACTTTTCCCGGCTCCCCTCGGGGGGAGGGCCGGCTCTGCCGGCCCTTGGGGCCAATGGACTTTCAGATGATTGACATCACCCTCGACAACTTCCAGGCCGACCTGATCGAAGCCTCCACGGTGCGCCCGGTGCTGCTGGACATCTGGGCCGAATGGTGCGGCCCATGCAAGCAGCTCGGGCCGGTGCTGGAAAAGCTGGAGGTCGAATACGCCGGCCGCTTCACCCTGGCCAAGCTGGACGCCGACAAGGTGCCGCAGATCTCGCAGCAGCTGTCGCAGATGTTCGGCGTGCGCAGCATTCCCTTTTGCGTGATGTTCTCGGGCGGGCAGCCGGTGGACGGCTTCGTGGGCGCGATTCCGGCCGAGCAGATCCGCGAGTTCCTGGACAAGCACGTGCCTGCCGCCTCCGAGCTCGAAGCCGCCCAGCACGAGGAAGAAGCCGAAGCCGCCCTGGCCGAAGGCGACACCGAAGGCGCGCTCGAGAAGCTTCAGCATGCCGTGGCCACCGACCCGTCCAACGACGACGCCCGCTTCGACTACGTCAAGCTGCTGCTGTCGCAAGGCCGCACCGACGATGCCAAGGTGGCGTTTGCGCCGGTCATTGCCAAGGCGTCCGGCGTGCGCCGGCTGGACGCCCTGCAGCGCTGGATGAACGCGATCGACTTCGCCGCCCCGCCCACCGGCGGTGCGCCCACGCTGGGCGACTTCGACGACAAGATCGCCGCCGCCAAGCGGGACTTCGACGCACGGTTCGGCCGCGCCCAGCTGCTCATGGCCGGCCAGCGCTGGACCGACGCGATGGACGAGCTGCTCGAGATCCTGATGCGCGACAAGGCCTGGAACGACGACCTGGCGCGCAAGACCTACATCGCCATCCTCGAAATCATCGAGCCGCCCAAGCCCAAGGTGGCCGATGGGCAGATCCCGCCGGACGACCCGACGGTGGCCACCTACCGTCGCCGCTTGTCCAGCGTCGTTCTGTCCTGAAGCCCCCCCTCGCCTGAGGCCCGGCAAGGCCGGTTCGGGCATGTCGCTGATCGCCAACGCCTGCGCCGCCAGGCGCGCGGCAGCGGCTACCATCGCGGCCAATACACGGGATCAAGGAGGCTCGCCATGCAGTTTTTTCCCCGCTTTGCGGTCGCTCGAATGGGCCTGCCAGCGCTCGTCATGGCTGCCGCAGTCGTGGCCGGCTGCAGCAGCGTGAGCCTGGACCAGCCGATCGAATCGCGCACCTGGCGCCTGGCGAGCATCGACTCGCAGCCGGTCATCCCCAGCGACGACCCGCGGCAGTCGGCGCAGATCGTGTTCGACGGCGGCGCCCAGCGCGTGAGCGGCTCCGGCGGATGCAACCGCATCTCGGGCACCTACCAGCGCAGCGGCGCACAACTCAGGATCGGCCCGATGACCTCCACCCGCATGGCCTGCCTGGATGCCTCGCGCGGCCAGCTCGAAACGCGTTTCCTTGCCGCGCTGCAAGCCACCGCCAGCTACAGCCTGGCGGGCAGCGAGCTGGTGCTGATCGACGCACGCGGCCAGACGCTGGCCAAGCTGGACAGCAGCAACAAATAGCAGGGCCGGCTCACAGCGGCTGCGCCGAAGCCATTTCCCCGTCTTGCGCCAGCCAGCGCAGCGCCGTGAGGCTGGGCGCGAAGAAATAGCCGCCGCCGCGCACCGTGGTGAAGCGCGGCAGCGGCCCCACCCGCTCGCCCACCGGGCAGCCCTGCACGGTGAAGGCGCGGCCTGGGTCGGTGCCCAGCAGCGGGTCCTGCTCGTCGGCCAGGTCGCCGAAGCGCGAGCCGGCAATCCAGCTCTTCTGCACGAACTCGAACTGGCGCTCGAAGTCGGTATTGAGCGCCACGAACATCAGGCCGCGGCCACAGGGCGTCTCGCCCTGGCGCCCATCGGCATGGCCGGGGCACATGTGGGCGCCGCCAGCCCCCTGCGAACAGCCTTCGGCATACACACGGCCGCGCCGCAGCAGGCGATGCAGTTTCGAGCTGGCAATGCCGCCCTTCACGTCCAGTGCCAGGGCATCGCGCGGGTTGGCGCGGCGTGCGTGAGCGCCGCGCGGGCACTCCAGGCCGCTGGCATCCAGCGTCAGGTAGCGGAAGGCGTCGATTTCCGAAGGCGGGCGTGCACTGTTCAGCACCGAATACCCGGCTGCATCCTTCGGGCACTGCGCGCCGGGCTTGCGCCGCCCCACCATCATGTCGCCCAGCATCGGCACTGCGTGAGCGGCGGTGAAGCGGTTGAACACGGCCACGTGCTGCTCGATCTGCCGCACCGCCAGGTAGGTGCCATTGCGTGCGAACCCGGCGGTGGCCGACGCTTCGCGCGGCCAACCCGCCACATTGGGGCAGTACGAGCGCTCGCCGTACTCGTTGAGCTGCCCGAGCACGAATTCGCCGGGCTGGATCAGGCGGTCGTCGAACAGCTCGCCCGACGCGTCCCTGGACTTCTTCTCCGCGCTGGACAGGCCCATGCCCTCGATGACCGGCTGCCCGATGCCGTCGCGAAAGCCGAAGGGTTCGAACACCGCGGGCTCGGGCGAATCGGGCCTTGCGATGTAGCTGGGGCAGCTGCTCAGGCTCAAGGCGCGCAGGCCGGCGGGCAAACGGTCCGGATCGAGCAGCGCGAGCGGCTCGCCCGCGAGATGTTCGCTCCAGTAGTGGGCAATGAAGATGTGGGTTTCGAAGACGCTGGCGCCGTCGCTCACGTCGCCCCATTGCCAGGCCGGCTCCTGGGCATCGCCCAGCAGCGTCCTGCGAAGCGCACTGGCGCCGCCCGCGCGAAAAGGCGTGGGAAAGGGAAAGCGCGGGTCTTCCTTCACCCCCAGCGCCAGCAGGCCCGCGTGGCTGAAGGCCACCGTCACCAATTGGGTCACGTCGCGCGACGGCTTGGCAGGCGCCGGCTCGCGGCCCCTGCGCTTGTTCGCCAAGCTCCTGGCCCGCACCCGCGCCAGGCTGTGCACCACATCGCTGGCCATCAGCTCGCGCAGCCACGACCGCGCCGCAGGCGCGTCGTCGACGTGAATGAGCAGGTAGCGCGCGCGCCGCAGCTGCGGCAGGCCGGTGCCGACGATGGCCGGGATGTCGTCGAAGCCCTGGCGAAAGCTCTCCAGCGGCTCTTCCTTGTTCTTCGTGAACAGCGTCTTCATGATTCGAGCGCCCTCGCGATCTGGTCGTCCTTGAGCGCGGTGCGCGTTCCACGCAGCGCCTCGCGCAGCCCGGTGGCACGCTCGATGTCCTGGTTCGACAGGCAATAGGCCTCGAAACGATGCAGGTGGGGCAGCATGCTGGCGCGCGTGTAGGCCTTGAAGACCTGTTCGGCCTTGCAGCCGCGGTACAGGCCCAGGCAGGTTGGCGGAAAGTGGCGTTCCGTCTCGACGCTGGGCTGGCCTTCGCGCGCCGCGGGCCGCGGCAGCAGTTCGCTGTTGCGCCAGATCAGGTTCACGCCTTCGGTGGCACCCTGGATGAATTCGTCGAGATAGCCGCCGAAGGCACTGTCGAAATTGCTGCAGAACAGCAGCCTGCGGCCCCGGTCGACGATGTGCCAGTGCCCGAACTTGATGCCGTGCGCGCGCCCCAGCACGCCCTCGGTGAAAACGTAGTGGCCCAGCACGCTGAAGAACCACAGCCAGAAACGCAGCACGTTGCGGTAAAGGAAGTACGGCCGCCGGATCTCGGTCAGGCTGATCATGTGGCTGGTGCGATCGGTCAGTCGCGCCTCGCACGCCTGGATGCTCGGATGCACCTGGTGCGCGGGCAGCGGCGGCAGCGGGCCCGGCCGGCCGAGCTTGTCCGCCTGCCGCAGCAGCGCCGGTGCCCAGCGCGTGGCAAAGATCAGGATGAAGCTGCAAACGCCGAGCACCGACGCGAGTGCGGCGCCGTCCCAGGCCAGGCGGACCAGGGGCGCGGCGTCCTTCAACAAGGTCCACGACTGCGGCTTGCAGGGAACATGCGCTTCCATGGCGCCAAACATCAGCCGGCTGAACACCCAGCCCAGGCCCAGCGCCACCAGCATGAGCGCGCCCACCGCCGCCATGGGGAAGAAGGGCGGCGCCCGCACCTTGATCAGCACCGGTGCCAGCGCCAGAAAGGCCGCCGAGGCCGCAAAGGCCAGCACGCCCGACAGGCCCAGCAGGCCCTGGTTCACCGAACAGCTCGGCCACAGCAGGCTGGCGGCGCCAACGGCGTTGTAGGTGCCTGCCACCATGATCCACACGGCCACCGCCGAATAGACGAAGAAGAGCGTGCCCAGCGCAACGATGCCGCCGCCCGTGAGCAGCGCGCCCAGCAAGGGCAGCAGGGCCAGCAGGATGGTGATGGACGCCAACATCACCGCGCCGGAGAGTTCGCGCGGCAGGTTCACCCCCAGCGCGTGCAAGGTCCCGGCCGACAGCAGCATGGCCCAGCCGAGCGCATAGAGAAAGCCCAGCGCTGCCAGCAGCGGCACGACCAGCCGGGTGGACAGGGCGAGCAGGTCAATCAGGCCGAAGTCCGGCCCCTTGCGCCAGCGCGAGCGCGGCGCCGGATCGGCCACCCACGCGAAGCCGCTTTCTCGTGCCCAGCGCGCCATGTGCTCGCCGAGCGCGCGGGCATCTCGCGGGCGCTCGGCGGGGGGTAGGGACTGAACGTGGCTGCGCGCCGCCCGGAACAGGCTGTTCTCGGCCTGCACCTGCGCCACGCTGCGGTCGCGCGCACCGACGAAGCCGCCGTCGGCCACGCAGGCATACCGGATCAGGAAGGCGCGCAGCCAGGTCTTCCTGGTGCCCGGGTCGACCCCCTCCGGCCCCTGCCAGTTGGGCTTGTACAGCTGCCACAGCGCAGCGAAGGCGCCCTCGAGCATGAGGTCCACCAGGTCCGGCAGCAGCAGGTCCTCGTCGACCACGATCTCCAGCATCAGCGACGCATCGGCGCCGTGCGGTGCCTGCGGCGCCGGCGGCAGCAGCGCCAGCGTGGCGAAATGGATGCGGCCGATGTCCGTGCACATGCCGTCGATGCGGCGCGTGACGCTGGGCGGCACCTGCGCCGGCGCGCCGGGCGTGACGAAGCAGATCATCTGCGCGATGGCCACGGGCGATCTCTTTCCTTCAGCGGCCCGTCTTCCCGGGCGAGAAGCGCAGCCGCATGCCCGAGATGATCGGCCCGTCGAACTGCACGCGGCGCCACCAGGGCGAGGCCCACTGCAGATGCGGCAGGCGCACGATGCCCAGCAGCGCGCTGGCCAGGATCTCGACCACCGGATCGCGGCCGGGGCATTGGCGCGCGCCCCAGCCGAACATCAGGTAGCGGTCTTCCTCGTGCCTGAACTTGCGGCCCGGCCGGTACACCTGCGGCTCGCGCATGGCGGCCGGGTCGGACATGGCGCCGATGCCCATCACGGTGTAGCGGGTGCCGCCCCGCACGCGGCCGGCGCCGCCGGCACCGGTGAGCGTGTCGCGCCGGACGTCGCGCGTAAGGATCGGAAAGGGCGGCCGCAGGCGCAGCGCTTCCAGCACATGGCCCTTGGCCTCTTCGCGCAATTCGGCGTCGGCCCAGGGATCGGCATGGCGGCGCACGCGGTCCACGAAGCCGGCCACCCTGGGGTCGCGCCAGCGCGCCAGCAGCTCTTGCATGACGAGCGCGCCGCTCTGCGCGGTGGCCGGGTGCCCCACCCACAGCATGCCCACCACGTTGCGCGCCACCTCCTCGCGCTCGGGCGAAAACCCGCCGTGTGTCCAGGCCTGGCGCAGTGGCTCGATGTTCGAGCGGACCCAGGCGTTGACTGCGGCCGCGCTGTCGCGCGCACGCTCCTGAACGCGCTCGGTGGCCACCGGGCCGACGATGAGGTGCGCGCCCAGGTAGCGCAGGTTCATCAGCATCGGATCGCCCGGCGGCAGCTGCGGCAGCCGCGCGCCGAAGGCACCGCTGATGGCCTGCCAGGCCAGCGGCACCATGTAGTCGTCGATCAGGTCGAACTCGCGGGCATCGCCGCCGAGGAGTTCGTCGCTGCGCTTGCGCGCCTCTTGCGCGGCATGCAGCCCGAAGTCGGTTGCGGGCGGGAACTGCGCATCGACCAATCGGCGCTCGGCGCTGTGTCGCGCGCCCGATTCCATGCCGATGACGAAATCGCCGGCGATGAGGTTGGGCCGGTGCGAGGAACTCGAGAAGGCCGTCTGGCGCTCGAAGGTGCTCACCACGTCGGCGCGCGTGGCCGCCGACTTGATCATGCGGCCGAACCACGGCTGCCCGCGCGCGACCCAAGCCACCAGCCTGAGCATGGCCGGCTGGTGGATCATGGCACTGACCCCTCGGTAGCCGAGCGACCGGATGGCCCGCGCCGGACAGCGCTCACGCATGGTCGTGCAGCGCCGCCGACTGGTCCATGAAGTCCTCCATGCCGCATTCCTTGGCCAGGGCCTGGGCCTCGGCCAGGTGCTGCCGCGATTCGCGCTCGCGCCCCAGGCGCTGCTCGACCGTGGCCAGCAGGAGCAGGGCGCGCGCCTCGTGGCCGCGCTGCTGGAACGAGGCCGCGGCGTCGCAGGCCTGGCGCGCCGCTGCCAGCGCCTCGTCGATGCGGCCGGCCTCCTGCAGCGCAATGCCCAGGAAGTAGGGGAAGTAGTACTCGTTGTAGCGGCCGCCGGCGCGCGAGAGCTTTTTCGCCACCGCCGGTTCCAGCAGCGCCAGTGCCTCGGCCGGCTGGCCCGCCTGGGCCAGCGCGCCGCCCAGGTGCGCCAGGATGGCGGGGTACATGTTGGACACCTCGTGCACCCGGCACAGCTCCAGCGCCGCCTTGAGCAGCCCGGCCGCCTCGGCGGGCCGCTTCTGCGCCAGCAGCAGCTCGCCCTGCGAGAAATCGAGCAGCACGCGCGAGAAGGGGTGGTCCTGCTCCTGCAGCTGCGCATAGCCGGCGTCGCAGGCCGCCTGCGCGGCCTTGAGGTCGCCGCGCAGGGTCATGATGTCGGCGATGAAGGCGTGCAGGTTGGTCGAGGCCATCACCGCCCAGCCGGGAAACAGGCGCCGGGCCTGCAGCTCGACCTCGAACTCGCGCGCCACCGCCATGGCGACCTCGGTCGCTTCCAGGTAGCGGCCCTGTCCGTGGTGCAGCATCATGCGCGCCTGCATCGCGGCCATGTGCAGGCTGCGGCTGCCCGCCGCCTCGGCCGCCTTGCCGGCCTGCGTGGCCACCGTCAGCCCCTGCTGGTAGCTTCCGCAGGCCCACAGCGTGACGGCCAGCTGCAGCGATACCGCCGCCTGGCGCCGGGTGTCGCCCAGGGTCAGCGTGATGCTCTCCGCGCGCTCCAGGTTGGAAACGATGGCGTCGAACTCGCCCAGCGCCATCTGCGCGCCCAGCGCTTCCACGCGCAGGGCCAGCTCGGCGGGCAGCATGGCCGATTCGGTCTCGACACGGCGGGCGGCCTCCAGGCCCAGTTCGAACACGCGCAGCGCGTCCTTGTTTTCCGAGCGCTCGATGGAGCGGGCCATGGCGCGCAGCGCGTACTCCGCCGCCGACTGCCATTGCTCGCCGTGAAAGGCGTGGTGCGCCATCACCGCCGCGTGCGTGTGCGAGCGCGCATGCTCGCCGGCATGGTTGCGGTAGGCCTCGAAGGCCGCCCGGTGCAACTGGCGCCGGCGCGTCCGCGTCAGGCTGGCCAGCACCGACTCCTGCACCAGGCCGTGCCGGAAGGAATAAGCCGATGCTTCGCCCGCGGCCGCCACCAGGCCGCCGGAAATCGCATGGCGAAGATGGCGCTCCGCATCCGCCTTGGAAATGGCGCACACCGCGGCCACCGCGTCCGCGTCGATGGGTTCGCCGACGATGGCGGCCGCCTCCAGGCTGGCCTTGGCGCCTTCGGGCAGGCGGTCGACGCGCGCGCCGATGATGGTCTGGATGGACGCCGGCACGCGAAGCGGAATGTCGGCCGATGCGCGCCGATACGCACCGGGCGAGCCGAGCAGGCTGCCCGCGTCCACCAGCGTCATGACCATCTGCTCGAGAAACAGCGGATTGCCGCCGGCGCGTTCGAGCAGTGCCTCGCGTGTTTCACGCAGGCTCGTGTCGTGCCCCAGCAGTTCGTCGGCCAGGCTGGAGACGTCGTCCGGCGCCAGCGGGCCCACCCTGTGCTCCACGAACCACGGCGACTCGGCCCAGCGGTGTGCGAAGTCGGGGCGATAGCTCATCAGGATCAGGAGCGGCTGGTCCTGGATGCGGCGCGGCAGCGCCTCGAGAAGGCGAACGCTGCTCTGGTCGGCCAGGAATACGTCCTCCACCAGCAGTACCGCCGGCGCGCCGCGCATGCCGTTTCGCACCAGGCGCACGAAGGTGCTGGCCAGGTGCTCGCGGCGCTGGTTGGGCGTGAGCGCGCGCCAGGCGTCGCCCGGCTCGCCGCCCAGCAGGTCGGCCAGCGCGGCCGCATGATGGCCTTCGGATTGCTGCGTGTCGGCGTCGTCTGCAGGCGCCAGCAACGCATCGGTGCTGCCCGCCAGGTTCTGCAGGGCGCGCACGATGTCGGCCACCAGGCTGTACGGCGCCTGGCTGGCATAGCTGCGAGCCACCACCGACACCGTGGCAAAGCCTTGCTGCGCCAGGCGCTGCGACAGCTCGGCCAGGAGGCGCGACTTGCCGATGCCGGCATCGCCGCGCACGCCAACCGCGCGCAGGCCCGAATGGCGCACGCTGCCGGCCACCTGCATCAGTTCGGTCAGCGCCTGTGCGCGGCCGACCATCGGCCCCAGGAAACGGCGGCGCGCCAGGGGACCGGCGGCCGAATCCTGGAGGCTGCCCACCAGTTCATGGATTTCGACCGGCGTATCGAAGCCTCGCAAGGTGAAGGATCCCAGCGCACGGGTCTCCACCTGCCCGTGCATCAATTGCAGCGTGTTGCCGCTGATGTAGCTGCTCGCCGGGGGCGCCAGCTTTTCCAGGCGGGAGGCCAGATGAACGGGCGCGCCATCCACTCGGTAACTGGTGGCCAGGTGGCCGCTGCCCGGTCCGGCAATCACTTCGCCCGAATCGATGCCGATGCGCACCGCCATGGGCGCCTGCGGTGAGCTCTGTGCCTTCATTCCCTCCACGATGGCGATGGCCGCCAGGCAGGCACGAAAGGCGTGGTCTTCCTGGGCGAGGGGCGCGCCGAACAGGGCGAGCAACTCGTCGCCCCGCCACTGGATCTGGGTGCCGCCATAGGCATTGACGGCCTCGGTCATGATGCGCAGCGCCTGGTCCAGGTAGGCTTGGCCGCCTTCCGCGTCGGTACGCACCACCTGTTCGGTGGAGCCGCACAGGTCGGCCAGCAGCACCGTGGCCTGCTTGAGCTCGCGCTGGGCATCCAGGCGGGCGCCGCAGTTGGGGCAGAAGCGATGGCTCGCGTCGCGCGCAGCGCCGCAATTCGGACAAGCGCTCACGGACTTCCTCTTGGAGACATGCCGATCGAGCAGGTCAGCACCGGTTTTCTCACATTCTTCTGCTCGCACAAGGGCCGGCGACAGGGCAAGCGACCCGGGCAAATTGTGTCAAATAGCCACAAGAATGCCAGACGAACGATTGTGAACGCAAGCTGTACACGCCGGCCGGATGCGGCGCGGCAACACTTGCACCGGTGCGTGGGGCGGCTACTTGCCGCCGCGTCGCGGAAAGTGGGACGTCGGCCTACCAGCGTGCCGGCAGGTCGCGCATGAGCACCAGGTGCCGATCCACCACCGCGAGGTAGCGGCCTGCCTCCAGGTCCTTGAGCAGCCGGCTCACCATCTCGCGCGAGCACCCGATTTCGCTGGCAATGGCCTGGTGCGTCAGGCGCTCGGCGATCAGCCGCGTGCCGTCGCTCTGCGCCTGGGCCCGGCGCTCGAGCATGGCGCGCAACCGGCTGTACACGTCGAGCAGGGCAATGCTGCGGGCGCTTTCGGTGGCCAGGCGGGCGCGGCGAATCAGCCGCTGGATCAGGCCCTGGGCGAATTCCGGGTCGTTGCTCACGTGCCGCAGCACGGTTTCGCGCGTAACCACGGAGCACACGGTGGGCTCGACCGCCTGGACGCTGGCCGAGCGCAAGCCGCCGTCGAGCGACATCTCGCCCACGTACTCGCCCGGACCGTGCAGGCCCAGGGTGACCTCGCGGCCGCGCGAATCGGAGACGTAGGCGCGCAACTGGCCGGAAACGACGATGTAGATGGAATCGCCCGAGTCGCCTTCCTCGATCAGCACCGTGTTCTTGCGGTAGCGCCGCTGCGTGCCCAGGGCCGCCAGGCGGTCGACCTCGGGAGCAAAGACGGCAAGATGCGCAGAAGGGTTCGGCGCGGGACGACGCAGGGCGGACGACGGCATGGGCCGACTATAAGGCCCCGACCTTGCTCGTTCCTGTCGCCGGCGCGCCCGGCAGGCCCGGCCGTCCGCCGGGAGAATCTCAGGCCTGTTCCTGGATGCCCATGCGCACCGCCGAGACCACTTGCGGCATGCGCGCCAAGCGGTGGACGATCTCGCGCACGCTGTTGGAGCCGGTTTTTTCCCGCACGCTCTTGATGTGCGTGCGCACCGTCGAGACGCGGATGCCCTGCAGCCCGGCGATTTCCTCGGCCCGGTGGCCGTCGCACAACTGGCGCAGCACGTTCTGTTCGGCACGGGTCAGGCGGTTGGCGCGGGCGAACATCTGCATGGTCAGCGTGGCGCAGTTCTGGCGCTTGCTGCACATGATCAGCACCGTGTCGATGCGGCCGCCCGGCAGCGAGGCCATGGGGATGAAAGCCAGCGACAGCGGGGTTTCCTGGTGCTCCAGCTCGACGATGCTGCGACCGTCGTGGGCGGCGTCCTTCAGGGCCTGGCGGATCTGGCGGTGACGGTTGTCGTCGCTGCCCCACAGCATGCCGTCGCGCTCGCACAGCGCGTGGGCCGAGGCCAGCTCGCACCGGCCCGGGTGGTTGACATGCAGGATCCGACCGGTCAGGTCGACCAGCACCAGGCCGTGGTCGATCTCATCCAGCACCCGGGCCAGCATGGCGGCCTGCAATCCATCGGGCGGCGGCGCGCTGACCCTTCCGAGGCCGAACGCTGCACGGGAGACTTCGATCACGCTGTCTGCTTCCATCACTTTCTCCTCATCCATCTAGATGAGGAAAGTATGGAAATTTGCTGTTCTAGTTGGCGGTGAGTATTGCCGCGAGTTTTGTGATCTATTTACATTCCCGCACATCCTGGCGGGCAACTCCGCAGGCCCCTCAGGCGGTGAGGCGCTCCAGCGCCTCGCGGTACTTGGCAGCCGTTTTCTCGATCACTTCGGCAGGCAGGCGCGGCGCCGGCGGCGTCTTGTCCCAGGGCTTGCCGTGGATGCGCACCGCCTCCAGCCAGTCGCGCACGAACTGCTTGTCGTAGCTGGGCGGGTTGGCGCCCTGGGCCAGGGCCGCTTCGTAGCCTTCCACCGGCCAGTAGCGCGAACTGTCGGGGGTGAGCACCTCGTCCATCAGCACCAGCTTGTTGTTCTCGTCCAGGCCGAACTCGAACTTGGTGTCGGCAATGATCATGCCCTTGGTCAATGCGATGGCCGCGGCCGCCTCGTAGATGGCGATGCTGGTATCGCGAATCTGCCGGGCCAGGTCGGCGCCAACCATTTCCACCACCCGTTCGTAGCTGATGTTCTCGTCGTGCTCGCCGGCCTGGGCCTTGGCCGCCGGCGTGAAGATGGGGCTGGGCAGCTTTGCGGCGTTGGTCAGGCCTTCGGGCAGGGGCACGCCGCACACCGCACGGCCTTCCTGGTATTCCTTCCAGCCGCTGCCGGCCAGGTAGCCGCGCACCACCGCTTCCACCGGCACCGGCTTCAGGCGCTTGACCAGCATCGAGCGGCCCTGCACCTGCGCCACTTCTTCCGGACGCACCACGCTCTCGGGCGCCTCGCCGGTCAGGTGGTTGGGGCACAGGTGGCCCAGGCGGTCGAACCACCACAGGGCCATCTTGGTCAGGATCTCGCCCTTGCCCGGAATCGGCTCGCCCATGATCACGTCGAAGGCCGACAGGCGGTCGCTGGCCACCATCAGGATGCGGTCGCTGCCGACCGCGTAGTTGTCGCGCACCTTGCCGCGCGCGAGAAGGGGCAGGCTCTGGATGGAGGAGGTGTGGACGGTGGTCATGGCTCGTGAGGGTGTGGCAGGCGGAATGCGAATTTTGCGCGCGGAAAAAAGCCACCGCGAACGGTGGCTCGGAGAAGTCGGGCTAGAGCGTCAGACCACTTCTTGGGCCAGCTCGCCCTTGGCGTACTTGGTGGCCACGACTTGCAGACTGTCGCCCTTGATCTTGCCGGCCTGGCCTTCGCAGCCGAACTCGATGTAGCGCTGCTTGCAGACCTGCTTGGCGGCCTCGCGGGCGGGCTTGAGCCACTCGCGGGCGTCGAACTTGTCGGGGTTCTCGGCCAGGAACTTGCGCACCGCGCCGGTCATGGCCAGGCGGATGTCGGTGTCGATGTTGATCTTGCGCACGCCGTGCTTGATGGC
>JAFECZ010000839.1 GCA_018241905.1 Pseudomonadota bacterium | reverse complement strand
CGTCCAGCGCCGTCCAGGCCACGCAGAAGTCGGTGGCCAGGCCGGTGACGAACACGGTGTTGATGCCGCGCTGCTTGAGGTATCCGGCCAGGCCGGTAGGCGTCTTGCGGTCGGCCTCCTCGAAGGCGGAATAGCTGTCCACGCCCTTGTGGAAGCCCTTGCGGACGATGACCTGCGCCGTGGGCAGCTTCAGGTCCTTGTTCAGCGCCGCGTCTTCCGTGCCCTGCACGCAGTGGTCGGGCCACAGCACCTGCGTGCCGTAGCTCAGCTTGGTGGTCTCGAAGGGCTTCTTGCCCGGATAGCTGCTGGCAAACGATGCATGGCCGGCCGTGTGCCAGTCCTGCGTGACGACGATGTTCTCGAAGGAATCGGCCAGCTTGTTGATGACCGGCACCACCTCCGCCCCGCCCTTGACCGGCAGCGTGCCGCCGTCGATGAAGCAGTTCTGCACGTCCACCACGATGAGTGCGGACTTCGCATTGGGCTTGACCTTGGCCTGCGCGAAGGCGCTTTGGGCACCCAGGCCCAGGCTGCCGAGCAAGCCGGCGGCGGCACTGGCTTGCAGAAGTGAACGGCGTTGCAGTTGGCGCATGTCGGACTCCAGGAGTGGTTGATGAACAGGAAAATCAGACGCTGAGGTAGCTGCGGCGAACCTGCTCGTTGGCCGCCAGCTCGGCCATCGAGCCTTCGAAGCGGATCTGGCCTTTTTCCAGCACATAGGCGCGGTCGCTCACCAGCTCGGCAAAGTGCATGTTCTGCTCCGACAGAAGGATGGACACGCCGTGGGCCTTGAGCTCCAGGATCATGTGCGCCATCTGCTCGACGATGACCGGTGCCACGCCTTCGGAGGGCTCATCCAGCAGCACCAGGTACGGGTTGCCCATGAGCGTGCGGGCCACGGTCAGCATCTGCTGCTCGCCGCCGCTCATGCGCCCGCCGGGCCGGTTGGGCATCTCGCCCAGGTTGGGAAAGAGCTTGTAGAGCTTCTCGGGCGTCCAGTGCGGCGCGTCGGTGCCGTCGGCCCATTGGCGGCCGGCCTGGCGGCCCACCTCGAGGTTCTCGGTCACCGTGAGGTCGGTGAACACGCGCCGGTCCTCAGGCACGAAGCCCAGGCCCAGGCGCGCCGCATGGTGCGGCTCGGCCCTGGAGATGTCGTGCCCCAGGAAGCGGATGGCGCCGCGCCGCTTGGCCAGCATGCCCATCAGCGCCTTGAGCGTGGTGGACTTGCCGGCGCCGTTGCGGCCCATGAGGGCGACCACCTCGCCGCGGCGCACCTCCAGGTCCACGTCGTAGAGGATCTGCGCCGCGCCGTACCAGGCGCACAGGCTTTTTGCTTCGAGCAGAACGGTGTGTTGGGTCATGCCTGCGCCTCCAGGGCCGCGTT
>JAFECZ010000838.1 GCA_018241905.1 Pseudomonadota bacterium | reverse complement strand
TGTGGTTGGCCGAGTACTTGCCCAGCTCCCACTTGGCGATGGCGTTGCGGTGCACTTCGTCCGGGCCGTCGGCAAAGCGCAGCGTGCGGGCGTGGGCGTAGGCGTTGGCCAGCGGGAAGTCGTCGCACATGCCGCCGCCGCCATGCACCTGCATGGCCCAGTCGATCACCTGGCAGGCCATGTTGGGTGCCACCACCTTGATCATGGCGATGTCGTTCTTGGCGACCTTGTTGCCGGCCACGTCCATCAGCCAGGCGGCCTTGAGCGTGAGCAGGCGGGCCATGTCGATCTTGCAGCGCGCCTCGGCAATGCGCTCCTGCGTCACCGTCTGCGCGGCCACCGTCTTGCCGAAGGCCACGCGCGAGCTGGCGCGCTTGCACATCAGTTCGAGCGCGCGCTCGGCCAGGCCGATCAGGCGCATGCAGTGGTGGATGCGGCCGGGGCCCAGGCGTCCCTGCGCGATCTCGAAGCCACGGCCTTCGCCCAGCAGCATGTTGGCAGCTGGCACGCGCACGTTCTCGAAGTACATCTCGACGTGACCGTGCGGCGCGTCGTCGTAGCCCATGACGTTGAGCGGACGCACGATGCGGATGCCCTTGGCGTCGGCGGGCACGATGATCATGCTCTGCTGCGAGTGCTTGGGCGCATCGGGGTCGGACTTGCCCATGGTGATGAACACCTTGCAGCGCGGATCGGCCGCGCCGGAAATCCACCACTTGTGGCCGTTGATGACGTACTCGTCGCCCTGGCGCTCGATGCGGGTGCAGATGTTGGTGGCGTCGCTCGATGCCACCTCGGGCTCGGTCATGGCGAAGGCCGAGCGGATCTCGCCCTCGAGCAGCGGCTTGAGCCAGCGCGCCTTGATCTCTTCGGATCCGTAGCGGGCGATGGTCTCCATGTTGCCGGTGTCGGGCGCCGAGCAGTTGAAGGCTTCGCTGGCCCATGGCACGCGGCCCATGATCTCGGCCAGCGGCGCGTATTCCATGTTGGTGAGGCCTGCGCCTTCGTAGCCCGAGGCGTGCGCGCTGTCCACCGGCAGGAACAGGTTCCACAGGCCCTGCGCCTTCGCCTTGGCCTTTAGCTTTTCCACCGTCTGCAGGGCGCTCCAGCGCTTGCCGGCGGCGGTGTTGGCGGCCAGCTCGGCCGAGTATTCGGCTTCCGCGGGGTAGATGTTGTCCTCCATGAAGGCGGTGACGCGCTTCTGCAGGTCCTTGGTTTTGGCGGAATAGTCGAAGTCCATGAGATGTCTCCAGGTGGGGAAGGGGTCAGGCGCGGTGACGCAAGGTCATGCACGCTGGGCGAATTGCCAGGCCATCTGCGCCATGGGGCGCGCCCCGCGTGACGAGGCCACGGCCTGCTCGCTCGAGGCGGTGCCGGCCTCGACG
>JAFECZ010000837.1 GCA_018241905.1 Pseudomonadota bacterium | reverse complement strand
CCCGCGTCCTGCCCGGCCAACGCCACGCCGGTGAAGTCGACGTGGGCCGTGATGTCCTTGTGGCCCACCTGCACCAGCGGGTTGCCGTCGGCCTTGTGGCCCTGGTGGCACATCACGGTGCCCATGTGCCGCTGCGGGTGGTAGTACTCGGCTTCGGGAAAGCCGTAGTCCAGCAAGAAGGCCGCGCCCCGCTCGAGGCGGTCGGCCAGGGTGGCGACAAAAGCCTGCGCCTGCGGATGGATCTCGGTGAGGTAGTCGTGCGCGCCCTCGATGTCCACTGGCGGGCGCAATTCGGTGGGCCGGTCGGCATGGTGCAGCACGCCGTCGGGGCCGCGCACCACGCCGCGCTCGAACCACTGGCCCAAGGACCCGGCCTTGCGCGCCAGCAGCTTCACCGGCATCGCGTCGAGCACCTCGTTGCCCACCACCACGCCCTGCATGGCCTCGGGCAGCTCGCTCAGCCAGCGCACCTTGTCGCCCCACGGCGCCAGCGCCTGCTGCTGCCGCTCGCGCAGGGTGCCCGAGAGGTCGACGATGGTGTAGCGCTCGATGCGCTCGCCCAGCGCCTGCAGCAGCTGCTTGCCCAGCGCGCCGGAGCCGGCGCCGAATTCCCACACCTCGCGGGTCGACGTGTGCACCAGCGCGTCTTCCACCGCCACCGCCAGGCTCTGGCCGAACAGTGGCGACAACTCGGGCGCGGTGACGAAGTCGCTGCCCGAGGAAGGCATCTGGCCGAACTTGGCCGAGGCGTTGGCGTAGTAGCCCAGCCCGGGTGAATAGAGCGCCAGCGCCATGAAGCGATCGAAAGGCAGCCAGCCGCCGGCACGCTGCAGCGCGGCGTCGATAATCCGGTCCAAGGGGTTGGCGCGCTCGGCGCCGGGCTCATTACTCATTGTTCGGGAATTATCCAGGTGACGCATTCCATTGGCAGCAGGCAGGTGCTCGTGACGGGCGGCGGACGCCGCCTGGGCGCCGCCATCTGCGAGGCCTTTGCGCGTGCAGGCTGGAAGGTGTGGTGCCATTACCGTGCATCCAAGCCGCAGGCGCTGGCGCTGTGCGAGACGCTGCGCGCGCAGGGCTGGGACGTGCAGGCGGTCGAGGCCGACATCACGCAAGAGGCCGGCCGCCAGGCGCTCATGGCGCAGGTGACGGTGCAGGCGCCGCTCGACTGCGTGGTCAACAACGCCTCGGCCTTCGAGCCGGACACCGGCCTGGATTTCGATGTCGACGCGGCGCAGCGCCAGCTGGGCGTGAACCTGATCGCGCCGCTGTCCTTCGCCCGGCTGCTGGCGCAGCAACCCGGCGCGCACGAGCAGACCAACCGCAGCGCCATCCACATCCTGGACCAGAAGGTCTACAACCTGAACCCCGACTACTTTTCCTACACCGTCTCCAAGC
>JAFECZ010000836.1 GCA_018241905.1 Pseudomonadota bacterium | reverse complement strand
CTGCTCCGGCGTGGCCTGGCGGGCCAGGGCGCCCACGCGTGGCGGGCCGCTCAACTCGCCGAACACGTGCGGCGCAAAGGGCGAACCGGTGGCGTAGATGGCTTCCTTGATGAGCACATGGTCGAGCACCGACAGGCCCAGGCCGCCCATCCTGGCAGGCAGCGTCATGCCGTAGAAGCCCAGTTCGCGCGAGCGTCGCCACACGCGCTGCAGCAGCTCCTTGGGTGCGCCGTGTTCGTGGTTCACGCCGTGCTCGCGCGCCAGTTCGGCCAGCTCGCCGTGCAGGTAGGCCTGCACGCGGGCCACGATGTCGGCCGCGCGCTGCGAGCCTTCGAAGGGGCCGGCGAAGAAGGGTGCCGGAACGTTGGAGGGGGTGGAAGTGCTTGCGTCCATGATCAGTTCACCATGCGTTCCTGGCCGGCCCAGTACGGCGCCTGCACCGCCTTGCGCATGACCTTGCCATTGGGGTTCTTGGGCAGCTGCGTCACGAACTCGATGCGACGCGGCCGCTTGAAGCCGGCCAGGCGCTCGCCGCAGAAGACATCGAGCAGCTGCGAGTCGGCCGGGCGTCCGGGCTTGAGCACCACGTGCGCCGCCACCGCCTCGCCCCACTTGTCGTCGGGAATGGCGAACACGCAGGCTTCCTTCACCGCGTCGTGCTGGTAGAGCACGGCTTCTACCTCCGACGGATACACGTTGAAGCCGCCGCTGATGACCATGTCCTTCTTGCGGTCGACGATATAGACAAAGCCTTCCTCGTCCATGCGGGCCAGGTCGCCCGTGTGGTAGCGGCCGCTCTTCAGCACTTCGGCCGTGAGGTCCGGCGCGCGCCAGTAGCCGGCGAACACGTCCTCGCCGCCCACCACGATCTCGCCGATCTCGCCGGTGGCGACGGGCTGGCCTTCGTCATCGAGGATCTGCACGTCGCATTCGAGCAAAGGCCGGCCGCACGACGCCAGGCGTTCGGGCCGCGCCGCGCGGGCATGCAGGTGGTCGGCCACCGTCAACGCGCAAACGCCGGAGGTCGTTTCCCCCGCGCCGTAGCCTTGCGACAGCACGGGGCCGAACACGTCCATGGCTCGCAGGATGCGCGCCGGCGCCATGGGGGCGGCGCCGTAGCCCAGGCGCACCAGGTCGGGCAGCGGGCGGTACTGGCCTTCGAGCTCGGCCAGCAGCATGTTGATCATGGTCGGGACCATGAAGGTGTGCGTGACCTGGTCGGCGCGCATGTCGGCGATGAAGCGCGAGGGCTCGAAGCTGTCGAACAGGCGGATGGTCACGCCGCAGCACAGCGCGGGCACCAGTTGCATGCCCGAGGCATGGGTGATCGGGCCCACCAGGCCCAGCACGGCGCCTTCGTTCATGCCTTCGGAGCGCAGCAGGAACTTGCGCAGCTGCG
>JAFECZ010000835.1 GCA_018241905.1 Pseudomonadota bacterium | reverse complement strand
AGGCCAACGGGCTCGTGGTGCTGCACCACGAGCAAGGCAACGTCGCCGCCGGCGACGAAGTCGACGTGATGGTGTTCGAAGGCGTGATCTGAGCGTTCTTGCGCAGGCCTAGAGCTTGCCCAGCGCCTTGAGCACGCCCTTGTTGGCCAGCGCGTCCGCGCGCTCGTTGCCCGGGTCGCCCGAATGGCCCTTGACCCAGCGCCATTCGATCTGGTGGCCGGCGTTGCTCACCAGGTCGTCCAGCCGGCGCCACAGGTCGGCGTTCTTCACCGGCTGCTTGGTCGAGGTGATCCAGCCCTTGGCCTTCCAGCCCTTGATCCACTCGGTGATGCCCTGGCGCACGTACTGGCTGTCCAGGTACAGCACGACCTTGCACGGCCGCTTGAGGGCAGCCAGCCCTTCGATCACCGCGGTGAGTTCCATGCGGTTGTTGGTGGTGTTGAGTTCGCCGCCGAACAAGTCCTTCTCGGTGGCGCCCGACTTGAGCCATGCCCCCCAGCCGCCAGGGCCTGGGTTGCCCTTGCAGGCGCCGTCGGTGTAGATCTGCACTTCCGTCAACTTGACTTCTCTTTCTCTGCTTTCTTGCTGTGTTTCTTGTGGTGGTGCCACGCCACCCGGTGCACCCGCCCGGTGACGGGCACCGGCGCGGTGGCGATGGCCGGCTTGCGCTTCCAGTCGGCTTGCAGCATGGTCATGCCGCGCACCCGTTTCACGGCCACGATGAAGTACACCGCGCCGAAGATGGGCCACCAGCGCTCGCCCGCCTTGTCGACCCAGCGGTAGCGCTCCAGCCAGGACTGGCTGCGCACGGCCGGCCGGTACAGGCCGAAGTTGCCCGACTCCACCTCGAAGTCGAGCAGCCGCAGCCAGTCGCGCATGCGCCAGTAGCCGATGAATTCGCCCGCCTCGGGGAGGAACAGCTCGCCGAAGCCCAGCCGCCGGTACAGGCGTGCGCGCCGCTGGCGCATGCCCCACAGGCTGGCGGGGTTCAGGCCGCAGATCACCACCCGGCCCTCGGGCACCAGCACGCGCGCCACCTCGCGCAGCGTGGCGTGCGGGTCGGGGCTGAGTTCCAGGGCATGCGGCAACGCCACCAGGTCCAGGCTGTTGGCCGGAAATGGAAGCGAGGTGAAATCGGTGAGCAGCGCCGAGCGCCGCAGCGGCGAGGGCCGCTCGGTGGCCAGCCAGCGCCGCGGCATGCGGTTGCTGCGCAGGGCATCGACCTCCGCCAGGCCCAGCTGCAGCGCGTGATAACCGAAGAGGTCGGCCACGGCCTGGTCGAATTGGGCCTGTTCCCATCCGAGCAGGTAGCGCCCCGGGGGGGTCTCCAACCAATCTTGCAAACCTATAATTTGACCGCTCATGACCCTCGTTCCGCTGCCCGCCTTTGCCGACAACTAC
>JAFECZ010000834.1 GCA_018241905.1 Pseudomonadota bacterium | reverse complement strand
CTGGACAAGGCGGGCCTTGTCCAGGAACATCTTCAGCGCATGCGTCTCCTCGGGGTGCTTCGGATCGGGTCGGCGTCCGTACCAGACTTTTACCGACACTGGGCGTCCGCCCACGGTTGAGCGGTAGAGGTGGCTGTGGCCCTGCTTGATGTTTTCCTCAAGCGGATAGGCCACCATCGGCATGACTTCGCTGCGGTAGGCCTCGAAGGCGCGTAGATCCACCTCGGCTCTTGACGGTCGGCCAACCGGCAGAGCGTTCAAGGCATCCAGCATGACGCGGGCGTTCGCAAAGCGCGCCGATGGAACCCAATCCATGGCTCGGGCGAACCAGGCGGTCAGGTCATGATCGCAGTCGGCACCCTCCTGGGGCTCCCACAGGAACAACCCTTCCATCTGACGCGGCAAGCGCAGGAACAGCACGTGGTGCGCGGCCGCGCCGAGAAGGTAGACGTCACCCCGAAATGGGTCGCTGGGCTCGCCTTCCCCTAGTTCGGAATCCTCGGGCAGCACGGCCTTGCCGGCACGCAAGTTGTCTCGCAAAGGTCCAACCGTGCCCGCCTCGGGAAAGTAGGCGGTCAGGAAGCCGGAGATGGACACCTTCGAAGGCCGCTCCAGCCACAGGCTGTGATCACTCACGTCGCGATGTGCCACGCCGGCATCATGCAGCTCAGCGAAGTGCGAAAGGAGCACCTTGACCAGGGCCAAGCGGTCCCCGAACGACAGATCCTGTCCGTGGCGGTGCACGAACTCGTTGAGCCGCATCTGACGCGAGGGCAGCCGGTAGAGCTCGCAAAAGTCCGCGTCGATGTCGTCCCGGGTGGGATGGGACAGTGGTTGCAGCACCACGCCATCCAGCTGCTCGCACTGCTCATGGATGAAGCCGAGCACCTTGTGCTCGCGCAGCGCAATGCGCGCCCGCTCATCGAGGGTGTCGGCGATGCCGGTGAGCGCGGAGAAATCCCAGCGCCGCAGCAAGGCTTCATGCCGCTGGTCGTCCTTCTTGACCGACTTGTATTCTTTGTACAACCCCTGCGGATGCGGAAAGGTCGCCTCGCCCACGATCTGGAAGTTGCCGAACGAAAAGCCGGCAGGCTTAAAGTCCCGGCCACGGAAGAACTGCGTGAAGGTCTGCAGATGCTGGTTGGGCTTGCCTGCGCAAGGGTTGCCAAACTCCTGCCGATAGCCGCCCTGCTTGGCGATCTTCAGGAACTGCTCGAGCGTCAGGACGAAAGCCTTTTCATCATCAGAGATCGCTGAGAAATCCGCTGTTCCGCACATCACAACGCGGTAGTCGATGTAAACAGACTTGGCCGGCTCGGCGAGGCGGTTGCGGATCTTGGACGAGAGAATCTTCCACTTGTCAGCAAGCACTTTGACTGGTGAGCGCCCCATGTCATCGCCA
>JAFECZ010000833.1 GCA_018241905.1 Pseudomonadota bacterium | reverse complement strand
CATAGGGCCTCTTGCATGGCTCTTGCCATTGCTGCTGGTTGCGCTTCCGGCGACCTTGCTGGGCGGCACGCTGCCCGTTCTCATGCGGGCGCTGCGGCCGGTGCTGGAACAACGCGGCTGGGCCGGCGGACGCCTCTATGCGGCCAACACCTTGGGTGCCATTGTCGGCACCTTGCTGGCGGCCTTGTGCTTCATTCCATGGTTCGGCCTGCGGGGCAGCGCGGCGGTAGCAGCGTTGCTCAATGTGCTCGTTGCAGTTGCGGCGTGGATGCTGGCCGGGCGAGTCGAGCCTGCCGCCGAGACCGGAACTGCGGAGCCGGCGGATACGCCAGCGGTATCCGATGTGGCGCGGCATGCGCGCCTTGCCGTGGTGCTCTACGCCATCGCCGGCGGCCTGGCCCTGGGCTACGAGGTGGTCTGGTCGCAGGCCATCGTGCAGTTCATCAGCACGCGCAGCGTGGCCTTCGCGATCGTGCTGGCCACGTACCTGCTGGGCCTGATGCTGGGCAGCGCCTGGATCGCGCGGCGAGCCGACCGGATGGCCGACCCGTGGGGCGTGTTCGCCGTGCTCATCAGCGCCGCCGGCGCGCTGGCGCTTCTTGAGGTGGCGCTGCTGGGCGAATGGCTCGTGCATTTGCAATCGCTGGCCTCGCAGTGGACGCGCGGCGCCACCGGCAGCCTGCTGGCGGCCATGTGCGCGCGCTTTGCGACGGCGGCGCTGTGCATCGTCTTTCTTCCCACGCTCCTGCTCGGGGCCGCGTTCCCGGTGGCGCTGCGGCTGGCGTCGGGCACCGGCGGGGTGGGGCGTGACGTGGGCACGGTGCTGGCCCTGAACACGCTGGGCGGCATCGCGGGCACGGTGTTGGCGGGCTTCGTGCTCGTGCCTTGGCTGGGGCTGGTTCGCACGCTCGCGGTGCTGGCGGTGGCGGCCAGTGCGCTGGGCCTGGTGGCGGTGCTTTCGGGGCCGGGTGTGCGCGCGGTGCCACGCTGGGGCGTGGCGGCGCTGGCGGGCTTCGTGGTGGCCGGCGCCATGCTGGCGCCGCCCGACCGGCTGGCACGCCTGCTGAGCCAGTCGCGCGGGGGCGAACTGGTGGCCTACGAAGAAAGCCGCGGCGCCACCGTTGCCGTGGTGGAGCAGCGCGCCGGGCAGAACCGCTTCAATCGCCTCTACATCCAGGGCGTGTCCAACTCGGGCGACGCCATGACCTCGCTACGCTACATGCGGCTGCAGGCGCTGCTGCCGCTCATCGTGCACGCCGGCGAGCCCAAGTCGGCGCTGGTGATCGGCCTGGGCACGGGCATCACCGGCGGTGCCTTGCTGGCCTACCCAGGGCTGCAGGAGCGGGTGGTGGCCGAACTGCTGCCGGCCGTGGTGCGGGCGGCTCCCAATTTTCGCGGCAACTA
>JAFECZ010000832.1 GCA_018241905.1 Pseudomonadota bacterium | reverse complement strand
GTCCGCGCCCAGGATGCGCTTGAGGCCGTTGACGCCCCACAGGCAGGCAAAGCCGGCGATGAAGCCGATGATGACGGCGCCCATCAGGCCCACGTTGCCGGCCGCCGGCGTGATGGCCACCAGTCCGGCCACTGCACCCGAGGCGGCACCCAGCATCGAGGCCTTGCCGCGCATCAGCGCTTCGCCGATGCACCAGGCCAGCACGGCGGCCGAGGTGGCGGAGAAGGTGTTCATGAAGGCCAGCGTGGCGCTGGTGCCCGCTTCCAGCGCCGAGCCGGCGTTGAAGCCGAACCAGCCCACCCACAGCAGCGAGGCACCCACCATGGTCAGCGTCAGCGAGTGCGGCGTGAACGCTTCCTTGCCGTAGCCGATGCGCTTGCCCACCAGGATGGCGCCCACCAGGCCGGCGACGGCGGCGTTGATGTGCACCACGGTGCCGCCGGCGAAGTCCAGCGCGCCCCATTGCCAGATCAGGCCGGCCTTGTTGTTCATCGCATCGACCACGTCCTTGCTGGCGTAGGCGTCCGGGCCCATCCAGAACCAGACCATGTGGGCCAGCGGCGCATAGCTGAAGGTGAACCAGATCGCCATGAACAGCAGCACCGCCGAGAACTTGATGCGCTCGGCGAAGGCGCCGACGATCAGGCAGCAGGTGATGCCGGCGAAGGTGGCCTGGAAGGCGGCGAACAGCAGCTCGGGGATGTACACGCCCTTGCTGAAGGTGGCGCCGGGCGCGAAGGTGCCGGCGCTCGCATCGAAGATGCCCTTCATGAACAGCCGGTCGAAGCCGCCGACGAAGGCATTGCCCTCGGTGAAGGCCAGGCTGTAGCCGTAGATCATCCACAGCACCACGATCATCGAGAAGGTGACCATGATCTGCATCAGCACCGACAGCATGTTCTTGCTGCGCACCAGGCCGCCGTAGAACAGGGCCAGGCCCGGGACGGTCATCATGATCACCAGGAGCGTGGAGACCAGCATCCAGGCGACGTCGCCCTTGTCGAACTTGGGCGCGGGCGCGGCGGCCGGGGCCGCTTCTCCCGCTACGCTCGTCAACGTAACAGCGCGCGCCTGCTCGGCATTGCCTGCCACCGCGACTTGTTCCGGCTTTTGCATGACCACCTGTTCGGCCCCCGCGCCGGCGGCGCGCAGGGCAGCAGCCACAGCCATCGCACGGTTCTTCGCCAGCTCGGCGTTCGCCGCCGGATCGCCAGTGGAATCGGTTGTGCCGGTGACCTCAACCTTGGCGCCCTTGTTGGCCACCAGGAAATCAGCTACCGGCTTGATGGCGGCCGCAGCCTCTGCTGGCATCTCAGCCTTGCCTGTTTCGAACAGGATCTTGGCCTGCTGCGCATCGGCCGCCATTGCACTGCCGGCAACGAATGCCAGAAGCAGGGTCAGTATCG
>JAFECZ010000831.1 GCA_018241905.1 Pseudomonadota bacterium | reverse complement strand
TGCTCTTGAGCTTGCCGGCGAAGAACATGTTGAGGAAGAAGGTCTGCAGCATGTCGTCGCGGTGGTGGCCCAGCGCGACCTTGGTGGCGCCCAGCTCGTCGGCCACGCGGTACAGGATGCCGCGGCGCAGCCGGCTGCACAGGCCGCAGGTGGTCTTGCCCTCGGGAATCACGCGCTTGACGATGGAGTAGGTGTCCTGCTCCTCGATGTGGAAGGGCACGCCCAGGTTGGTCAGGTAGGTGGGCAGCACTTCTTCCGGAAAGCCGGGCTGCTTCTGGTCGAGGTTGACCGCGACGATGTCGAAGTGGATGGGCGCGCGGGCGCGCAGCTTGAGCAGGATGTCCAGCAGGCCATAGCTGTCCTTGCCGCCGGACACGCACACCATGACCTTGTCGCCTTCCTCGATCATGTTGTAGTCGACGATGGCCTGGCCCACCTGGCGGCACAGGCGCTTCTCGAGCTTGTGCGTTTCGCGCTCGATCTTCAGGGTATTGCCAGCAGCAGTGGGGGCGGCCTGGGCAGGCGCCTCGTCGATCCAAACGGCACTCATGGCCTTCTCTTTCCTAGTCGTGACAGGGCGGGCCGGTGCGACGCCCCTGCAGCGCCCGCGGGCGCCGCCGAACCCAGGATTTTATTCGGCCGGGTCTTTCCCGGCCCTTTTCGGGGCGTTCGGCCCGCGTCCTCAGGGCTTGGCGCGAAACACCTCGACACCCACCGCCTCGCAGTCGGGATACACGTCCGGCTTGGCCGTCGAAACCCGGGCCGCCTGCACCTTGGGGTGCAGCATGATCTGCGACAGGATGTCGTCGCACAGCGTTTCCTGCAGGTGGATGTGGCCCTTGGACAGGCGCGCCGCCACCGTGCGGCGGATGAAGTCGTAGTCCACCACCTCGTCCAGGTCGTCGGCCTTGGGCGTGGACAGCGCCAATGGCACGTACAGGTCGACGTTGATGATCACGCGCTGCTCGGCGCGCTTCTCGAATTCGTGCACGCCGATGTTGATCCACACCTCGTAGTTGCGCAGGAAAACGCGCCGGCAGGTGGCAAGAAGAGGGTCGAGGGCGGCGTGGGTCATGGTGATGAAGAAGAAGGAGGTGCGGCGCTGTTGTTGTTGCCGTTGGCCTGGAGCAGCTCGTCGACGACGAACATGATGTCGCGCGGCAGGGGCACCAGGTGCTGTCCGTTGTCCACGCTCAGCGTGGTGCCGGTGATGCTGCGGGTCTCGGCCAGGAAGACGCAGCTCCTGGCCACGTCGGCCGGGTCGATGGGCCGGCGCAGCAGGTTGGCGCGCGAGGCGCGCAGGAAGTTGTCCCCGGTCTGGGGACCGCTTTCGAACAGGATGCCCGGCGCCACCCCGCACACCCGCATGCCCGGCCCGAGGGCCTGGGCCTGCAGCGCCACGGCCCG
>JAFECZ010000830.1 GCA_018241905.1 Pseudomonadota bacterium | reverse complement strand
CGCGCAGGATGTGCCAGCTTGCTGGATTCACGCCTTCGAAAGCGGTGGCGTAGCGCGCCGCCTCGCGGTCTTCGCCGGACACGTCGCGAATCACGATGCCTTCGATGCGGCTGCCTTGCTTGCGCGCCACTTCGCCATAGATTTCAGGATCGAGTTCGCCCGAGTCGCCCACCAGCAGGAAGCGGCGCTGCGGAAAATCCTCCATCAGCCTGGCAATGCCCGAGAGCTTGTGGGCACGCGATTCGCCCTCGCCGGGAATGAGCGTGCGCAGCGTGGTCGATTCGCGCAGGTGCATGCTGCCCGCAGGAAAGCCAGCGTCCTGCAGAAAGCCCAGCAGTGGCGGCAGCAACTGGATCGGGCTTGAAGTCAGGTAGTGAAAGCGCGCCTGCGCACTGCGAGCCAGCGCGGCGTAATGTTGCGCCATGCCGGGCACCGCCTTGAAGCTGCGTGCAAAGGTGTTGAGCAGCATCTGCTGCTGGTCGTGCACCTGCGTCACCTTGATGGTGTCGTCGATGTCCGAGATGACCGACAGGCCCGTGGCCGGCACCAGCAGCGCGCGCCCTTCGACATGCAGCCGCGGGCCGGGCAGGTGCGCGTGAAAGACGATCCATGGTGCAGTGCGCACATCCGGCTTCACGTCGACCGTGGCGCGCAGGCTGGTGCGCCCGCGGGCATCGCTGGTAGGCATTGGCACCAGCGGCGCGCCGTGGCCGAAATCGATCTCCACCACCGTGCCTTCTTCCGGCTCGGCATGAAAGAGCGCCGTGCGCTGGGCAAAGCGCAGCCGCGCGGCTGGCGACATGCTGCCCAGCTTGAGGCCCAGGTAGCGGGCCAGGCCGGCGTCGAGCACCTTGTAGCGGTTCTTCTCGTGGATCCAGATCTGCACGTCCACCTCGATCTGGCCGTTGCCCAGCTCGCGCGCCGTGCCGGGGATGAAGAGCACGTCTTCGTCGGGCTCCAGCGGTTCGGCCTTGGCGTGAACTGCGGTGGGGGCCACGGCACTGGCCAGCAGCGCGGTCAGCGGCAAACTGGCCAGCAGCAACTGCCGGCGACGGCGATCGATGGATGCGGGGGCGGCTGCGTGCTCAGGCAGCCTTGTTGCGCTCATAGGTGACGAAGCTGAAGGGCAGTCCGTCCTTGGCGGCGGTGTGCGAGCTGCGCTCGGTTTCGTGCCAGGCGGCATCGAGCCGCGGCGCATAGGTGTCGCCTTCGAAATCACGCTCGATCTCGGTGACGACCGCGCGTTGGGCCAGCGGCACGGCCTGCGCGTAGATTTCTCCGCCGCCGATCACCCAGACCTCGCTGGCGCCGGCGCACAGCGCAATTGCGTCCTGCAGGCTTGCTGCCTGCTCGGCGCCTGGCGCCTGCCAGTCGGCCTGGCGCGTAATGACGACATTGCGCCGGCCCGGCAGCG